>JBAZHQ010000062.1:0-14037 GCA_041652235.1 Opitutaceae bacterium
CCTTCGCGTTCACGCAATGGATCGCCGCTTGGCTGCGCCATCCCTATACGGAGCCCGCGATCGTTTCGCTTTACGTCCGACAGCTGCCGACGCAGGACCTACTCGACCAACTCGGCCTGCAGCCCGTCGACGAGGCGGGACGCGTCTGGTTTCACCTTCCTAACGACGAAGGCGTTTTCCAAGAGCGTCGCTTTGTCCAGGATCTTCCTCTGGTCACCGACGCCCAAATCTATCTCGATCTCCTGGAGACCGGCTTGCGCGGCCCGGAGCAGGCCAAAGCGCTGCGCGAATGGCCAGGATTCTGCCGCCCATGAAATACGATACTTATGGCGAATACGATCCTAGGGCGGTAGCCCAGACCCAACCGGCTTTTCTCACGGTGTGGTCGGGCTTGGGCAGTTACCACGACGACCTTGTTCTCCTTGGAGGGCTGGTGCCGCACCATATCTGTCAGCATCCCTCCGGTGGTGCTTCGCTTCCCCGGCCGGCGACGCTGGATGTCGATTTCGGCGTCGCGCTGGGCGCTTCGGCCGGACAATACGGCAGCCTTTCCACCGATCTTCGGGCGCAAGGTTTCAAACCGAGCGAGAAATACCCAGGTCGCTTCGAGAAGAGCGTGGATGGCTTCACGCTCTACATCGATTTCTTGGTCGAAGACGGCGCGCACGCTAGCGGCACGCGCATGGTGGACGATGTGCCTGCCAGCGTCATGCCGGGCGTAGTGCGAGCCTTGGAAACCGCTCGGAAGATGCCCGTCGAAGGCAAGGACCTGTTCGGCGCTCAACAGAAACTCATCGCCCGCGTCTGCGAAGTCGGCCCGTTTCTGGTGCTCAAACTCCGGGCGCTCCTGCATCGGCAACAAGGCAAGGACGTCTTCGATCTACTCTACACGCTCCTTCATTACGACGGTGGGACAGAAGCTGCCGTGCAGGCTTTCGCCCAGGAAGCGAAGTTGAACAACCCTGCATTCCCCGACGCTAGGACCGCCTTGGAAACGTTGTTTACCGCCGAAGATGGTCCTGGGCCCGTGAGAGCCGCCCACTTTGTCTTCGGGCCGCCGAGCGCCAGCGACAGCGCCGACATTCGCACGCGGCGACTGCAGGTGCAACAGGATGCATTCGTAGCCGGCCGCACTCTGCGGAAGGCGATTGCCTAGCGTCTTCAGGTCAGGCGCGGGGCGGGAGGGTTTCGGCTTTGAGGTCGGCGAGAAGCGCGGGAATTTCGCGGGCGGGGACGGCGGTAATCTTGTCGTCGAGGACGTAGCGGTCCTTGCCGGGATAGATCACCCAGAGATGCGCGAGCCCGAGGTCGGCGATGGCCGTGTGCATGGACTTGGTCTTGCCGGGGGCATCGGAGTATTTGACCTCGAAGCCGTAGCGGCGACCGCCCCAGACGGTCATGAAGTCGAGTTCAGCTCCGGCGTGCGTGGCCCAGTAGTAGGTGTCGCGTATGTCGAGTAGCGCGATGAGTTGCTCGATGACAAAACCTTCCCAGGACGCTCCGAGCTTGGGGTGGCCTTGCAGGTCTTCGAAGGTGCCGATGCCGTGCAGGGCGTGCAGCAGGCCGGTGTCGCGCACATAGATCTTGGGCGCTTTGACTTGGCGTTTACCGAGGTTCTCGAACCAAGGCGGCAATATCCGCACCATGTAGGCCCCGGAGAGAATATCGAGGTAGTGGCGCGCTGTTTTTTCGTCCGCACCGAGCGAGCGTGCAAACTCGGCGGCGTTCCACGTCTGGCCGTGGTAATGGGCGATCATCATCCAGAAGCGGCGCAGTGTGGCTGCGGGGGTGGTGATGCCGAGCTGGGGCAAATCGCGTTCCAAAAACGTGCGCACGAAGTCCAGCCGCCACTTGAACGATGCGCGGTCGTCGGCTGCGAGATAGGAGAGGGGAAAACCGCCGCGCAGCCAGAGCGGACGCAGCGACTCCACACCGGTTTCGGCGAGGTCAAAGCCGGCGAGATCCACGATGCCAACACGACCGGCCAGTGATTCGGAGAGGCCGCGGATGAGTTCGGGTGAGGCACTGCCGGTAAGCAGGAAACGCGCGGGCGCTTTCGGTCGGTCGAGCAGCACGCGCAACACCGGGAAGAGGCCGGGTAGGCGCTGCGCCTCGTCGATGACCACCAGACCGCGCAACGGACGCAATGTTTGCTCTGGGGTTTCCAGGCGTTGCAGGTCGGACGGACTTTCCAGATCGAAGAAGGTGACGTCGGCAGCAGTGTCGGCGATGGCACGCGCTAGCGTAGTCTTGCCGCATTGGCGTGGCCCCTCGATCGCCACCGCAGGATGGACCTCGTAGGACTCGCGGATGCGTGCAAGGGCTTGGGGACGTTCGATCACGGTACGAATATAATCCTTGAAAAACAGGAAATCAAATCCTGATTTTCAAGGAAGAAGTTTAGGCTAACTGTAAGGAACTTATTAACAATAGATTAAAATATTTTAGATCCATATGAAATTCCATATATAGATTCGTAAGTCGCTTAAGATCGTCTGGAAGCAGGTCAAGCTGGAGCTGCTCGCGATCAAGTAACAGGCGGCTTTCCTGTCCCGTTCACAGGCCAGTGCCAGCAAAACATGGGGTTCCTTCGATTACCTCACGTTGCAATTTTATTGGCAGGTCGCCAATATGCCTGAGTTCTATCCCAACAGCCCCATGAAACACCTGCGTTTTCCTATCGTCATCGTTTGCCTTCTGGGTGTCCTCCTACAACCCCTTGCCGCAGCCTCATCCGCGCCGGAAAAGAAAACCGATCGCTCACCGGGAGCGGCGATGGCCAACACGCTTTCGACGGTGACGGGGGTCGCCATTTCTCCGCTTCTTGGAACAGGAGCTTATGGTGCCTACCAATATTTCACGGCGACCACGCCTGAAAAGAAGGCTGCGCTGCCTTGGTTCGCCAAGATTGGTTTCTGGCTTCCTGTCCTGGTAATCGTCGGAGCCTGCGCCGCCAAAGACAGCCTTGGCGCCATACTTCCGCCCGGCATGAAGAAGCCTCTCGACGTGCTCGAGACGGTGGAGAACAAGGCATCCGGGCTCGTGGCTGCGGGCGCCGTCATTCCGCTGAGCGTTGACGCGCTTTCGAAGCTTATCGTTGCCCATAGCCAGGCGCCCGGCCTCGCGTCGTCCGGGTTCGCCAGCATTCAGGTCGGTGTATTGCATCTCTCGTGGGTGCTCGACATCCTTACGGTTCCCTTTGGCATCGCCGTCTTTCTTGTGGTTTGGATGGCCTCCCATGCGATCAATGTCCTCATTCTGCTTAGCCCCTGGGGTGCGGTCGATGCGGCTCTGAAGGGAGCCCGGACGGGACTCCTGGGATTGCTCACGCTGACGGCAACCATTAATCCCTGGGTTGGCGCCGCTCTTTCGCTGGTGGTGATTCTTGTCGCCTATCTTGTCGCCGGTTGGGCCTTTCGCCTGACGGTCTTTGGCTCAATCTTTTGCTGGGATTTTCTGACTGTCCGCAAACACAGGTATGCCGTTTCACCCGGCAACGACCGCCTTTTCACGGGCGCGAAGCTCACTGAGTTAAAAGTTCCGATACGCACGTATGGCACGCTCGGGCGAAGCTCCAACGAGGGGCATTGGGTGTTCGCGTTCCGTCCCTGGCTGGTGGGGGCCAGGAAGGAGGTCGAGGTCGCGTCGCAAGGAACGGAGATCGGGGCCGGCGCGTTTGTATCCACGCTGAGGGACTCCAGCGGAACGTTTTTCATCCTGCCGCCGCGATTCCGCGACCACGAGCAGGAGCTCGTCAGCGCCTATGGCGTCCCCGGCGGCGTGCAACCCGCCGGACTTCGCAAGGCCTGGAGCGCTTTGATCGAGCTGTTCACGGGTCGTGCGCGTCCGCAAGCCGCTTGAAGCTGTGTTTGGCCAGCGTTGGAAACGCAGATGGATGGCCACGAAAAACTGCCGGGGGCCGCTGATCGAGGTGGCCCTCAACGGGGAACCCGTGACCCAGGCGGATCTGCGCCAGCACACTTCGAACAAGAAAAATCCCGACGGCAGCGAGATTCCCGCCTGGCTGAGCACGCCCCTGGCGGAGCTGGCGACCAAGGGCCGCATCGGCCTGCAAGGGATGCACGGCGCCGCCTCGATCTTCTTCCGCAACCTCAGGATCAAGGAGCTCTGAACGGAGCTACGAGTTTGTAGCTGTTAGCTTTTAGCTCCGATTCGGCAGGCTCATCTTGTGGTCGAGTCCGGCGACAGATGAGGCGTGGGAGAAATCGCCTACACACAACTCCCATGCCACTGAATTCACTGGCTGGAAGCTACAAGCTAAAAGCTAGTAGCTATGCCTTTGGCATCTTCACCCACTTGGCGCCGTGTTTGGAGCTCTTTACGACGGTCTCGATGAAAGCCATGCCGGTGACGCCGTCGTCGATGGTGGGGAAATCGTAGGGGGTCTTTGACTTCATGCCGGAGACTTCGTCGGCGATCGCCTCGGCGGCGGCCATGTAAACATTGGCGAAGGCCTCGATGAAAGCCTCCTGATGCCCGAAGGGGGTGCGGCTATTCTTCTGGGCGATGGCTGAAAGGTAGCTGTTGCCGCGGCGGAGAGTTTGGCGCGGCTGGTTCACCGCTTTCACGATCAGCTCATTGGGGTGTTCCTGATACCACTCGAGCGATGCTTTCGTGCCATACACGCGGATGTTCAGGTTGTTCTCGTCGCCATTGGAGATTTGAGAGGCGTAGAGAATTCCTCTCGCACCGCCCTCATAGCGCACAAGGCAGTTGCCGTCGTCGTCCAGGGGGCGTCCCGGGATGAAGGTGGAGAGGTCGGCGCAGATCTCCTCGATTTTCAGGCCGGTGATATAACGGGCGAGATTTTCCGCATGAGTTCCGATGTCGCCCATGCAATTGGAGATGCCTGCGACGGCGGGATCCATGCGCCAGTTCGAAATCTTGCCGTCGCCTTTCTGATCCAGCGCGGTGATGGCGTAGCCCTGGGGATATTCGACGACGACCTTGAGAATGCGGCCCAACTTGCCGGTGCGAACCCATTCGCGGGCTTCCTTCACCATCGGATAGCCCGTGTAGTTGTGAGTGAGAACGAAGACTTTTCTGCTTTTCCGAACGATCTCCTTGAGCTGCCTGGCCTCCTTGACGGTGGTGGCGAGCGGCTTGTCGCAGATCACGTTGAACCCCGCGGTCAGAAAAGCCTTCGCGATGGCGAAGTGTGTGTTGTTGCGCGTGACGATGCTGACGAAGTCGATGCGCTTGCCGGCTGGAAGGGCGGACTCTTTCCCGGCCATCTCCTGAAAGCTCGAATAGACGCGGAGGGGATCGAGGAACAGATCCTCGCCCGAAAGTTTGGATTTCTCGGGATCAGAGGAGAAGCAGCCGGCGACGAGCTCGATTTTGCCATCGAGGGCCGCGGCCATGCGGTGGACGGAGCCGATAAAGGCGCCGCGACCGCCACCCACCATTCCCATGCGGAGCTTGCGATTAAGTTTCATGGATACAAGCGCAGGCGATTGGCCACAAAAAGGCGCAAAAAAAGTATGGGGCTCCGATTAAGATCGTCGCGCGCCTATAGGCGCATCTAGAGCTTGATAATCACCCCTGTGATTTTTGTGACTTTTCGTGGCCATTGATCTGCGGATTGAAGGCTAAAGATTACGTGAAAGCTCAGCACTTGACGGGTTTTCCGGTGCGGGCGGAGGCGTAGGCGGCGTCGATGATGCGCATGAGGCGCACTGCCTGCTCGGGAGTGTTGATCGGGGCCTCTTCGTCCTTGATGGTTCTCACGAAGTTCACCGCGGAGCGCGTGCGACCCATGGTTTCGTCGGGCGGGACCGCGATGCTCCGGTTCACAGACCGGCCGTTTTCCTGCACATAGAGCTCGCAGGCATCGATGGACGTGGAATCGACGCCGTCCACGCCGAAGAGGCGCTGCACGAGACCCCCCGCCTTGGTGCCCTGGAAAACGACGGAGACTTCCTCGCGTTTGTTCATCTCGGCCCACGATACCTGAAAACTCATCACCTGGCCGGTGACGAAGCGGATGAAGCCGTGGGCGGATGTCTCGACGTCGGTGACTCCCTTTTCCACATCGGGGATGCCCCAGGGGCCCTTGAAGGATTTGTCGCCGATGAAGTCGTTGAAAGTCTGTGCAAGGACGTATTCGGGTTCGGGGTAGCCCATGAAATGCAACCCGAGATCGACCATGTGGAGCAGGTCGATGAGCGGCCCGCCGCCGGAAAGAGCCTTGTTTGTGAACCAGCCGCCGAAGCCGGGAATGCCCGTGCGACGAATCCACTTGGCCTGGCAGGAATTGATGCGGCCCACGGTGCCGCCCTTGATGTAGTCCATCATGGCGAAAGACTCGGGGCGGGCGCGATTGTTGAAGTTGAACATCAGGGTGCGCTTCGCCTTTTTGGCGGCCGCGGCCATTTGAGCCGCCTCGCGGGCATTGAGCGCCGGGGGCTTCTCGCAAAACACATGCTTGCCCGCGGCGAGGGCCTGCAGGGCGAGGGGGGCGTGGAATTTGTTGGGGACGATGATGGAGACGGCGTCCAGTTGGGGGACATCCTTGAGCATCCGGGCGACGTCGCCGAAAGCCTGGGGAATCGAGTAGGCGGCGGCAGCCTTCTTGGCCGCGGTCTCGTTGGGGTCCGCGATTGCGATGATTTCGGCCCCTGCGGACAGAAATCCGGCTGAGTGATAGCGCAGCATGCCGCCCGCGCCGATGATACCGATGCGAATTTTAGAGGACATAATGGGGGGGGCTGGAACTAGAGGTTTTTCACTCCGCGAACTCCGCGACTCCGCGGTGAAACAAATGATTACCGCTTGGATTTGTCGAAAGCGGCGTCGAAGGCGACGGTGCTGGAGGGAAAATCGACGCTGCGCACGAAGGCGGCGGCTTCGGTCGCGCCATGGATGCGATCCATGCGGATATCCTCCCACTCGACGGAAAGCGGGCCGCGGTAGCGGATATCGTTCAGGGCGACGATGATCTCCTCGAAATTGATGTCGCCGTGGCCGAGGGAGCGGAAGTCCCAGTAACGGCCTGCGTCCCCAAAGCTCGTGTGGCCGCCGAAGACGCCCACGGTGCCGTCGCCGTGGCCCCACCACACGTCTTTCATGTGGCAGTGGAAGATGCGGTCGGAGAATTCGCGGATGAACTTCACGTAGTCGACCCCCTGATAGCCGAGGTGCGACGGATCGTAGTTGAAGCCGAAGCGGCGGTGGCCCTTCACCGCCTCGATCGCGCGGCGGGCGCTGGCGATGTCGAAGGCGATCTCGGTGGGATGCACCTCGAGGGCGAAATTGACGTTGCTCCTATCGAAGGCCTCCAGGATGGGGCCGAAGCGCCTGGCGAAATCGGCGTAGCCCTTGTCCCAATACTCCTGGGATGTCGGCGGGAAGGCATAGATGGAATGCCAGATCGATGAGCCGGTGAAGCCGTTGACGACGGCGGGGAAGTCGTCCGCGCTCTTGCGTCCCGGTTTCACATCGAAGAAGGCGCGGGCAGCCTTGGCGGTGAGGGCGAGTTTCTTGGCGGCGCGGCGGCGCACTCCCTCGGGATCGCCGTCGCCCCACACGTCGGGAGGGAGGATCGCCTTGTGGCGCTCGTCGATCAGATCGCAGACGGCCTGGCCGACGAGATGGTTCGACACGGCGTAGCAGGTAAGCCCGTGGTCCTGCAGCAGCTCCCACTTTTTATGAACGTACTTTTTGGAGCTGGCCGCCTGGTCGACATCGAAGTGGTCCCCCCAGCAGGCGAGTTCAAGGCCATCGTAACCCATCTTGGCCGCAAGCGGCGCGAGTTGTTCGAGAGGAAGATCGGCCCATTGACCGGTAAAGAGCGTGACAGAGCGTGGCATGGGATGAGGGGGGTTGAAAAACGGCGGCTAGGGAACTAAAATTCTCATCGTCCGAGGGCCTTGCCGCAAGGGGAAATAACGAGACGTAACCGCAGTGATGAACCGAAGATCTGGCATTTCCAGATGGTGAACAACCGACTCTGGTAATGCCTGAAGGCGCTTGACCCTGTCAGTTGATAATGCATTTTCAAGGTATGCCTTACACTACTCTCACGGTTAGACAGGCTGTGGCCAAGAGGCTCCGGGCCTCCCGAGGCACTGGGGAAAGCTACAGCGATGTTCTCACCCGGCTGCTCGACAACCAGCCGGCGGAAACGGTGGGCGAATGGCTGAAATCGCTCGCTCCGCTCGAAGGCCGCAGTCTCTTTGCCCCCGAAGAACGAGCGCGCATGAAGCGGGATCAACTCAACCCGCGTGACTCGCAGACACGGCGCAAAGCCCATGCTTCTGCTTGATACCAGCGCCTTGATCGGTCTCGAGAGGGAATTAGCCGAGCGGGAGGTGGGACCTGTTCGCACCTACTTGGGGCAACACAAGGGCGAAGACCTGGCCTGCAGCACGGTCACGGTGGGTGAACTCGCATCGGGTGGAAGCGAGACGGCGATCCGAGTGTTTCTGCGGCATCTGCGGAAGATTCCTCTTTCCGAAACCATCGCCTACCGCGCAGGCGAGCTGGATAAAAATCAGATGCGCAAGGGCCAGCGCCTGGGGGAGAACGACAATTGGATCGCGGCCACCGCGCTGCATTATTCCGCCACATTGGTTTACATCGATGGCGACTTTGACCGCATTGAAGGAATCAAGCGGGCGAAATTGCACGACCCATCGGACCGTGACTGACGTTCCGGTTTCTTTTTGCTCGTCACTTTTTGGAAGCCCTTGATAGGTCTGCTCACTAGCACACAATCAGTTTTTATCGCATATGTCCTCATCCCGTCCCCGCCTACTGCGCGAAAACAACCCTGATTTTCCCTCCTTCGTTCTTGGCGGCACACATATCCGTCAAGTTCCGTCCAGGGGCATCCTTTTAGATATTGGAACACAAAGTCCGTCATCTCATCGCATACCGTTAACAAACCATGATCGCGATAGACATTGAAGCCGTAGCGTTCGCGCAATTCCAGCAGTTTATCGCATTTATCGTCGAAAGGAATGAGACATAAACTCAGGTTCGGATTGTATCGACGAAAGCTGTTGAGAAACGCAATAACGAGTTCGTAAACCCGGTCATTCGCCAGGATATATACTCCTCTTTTAGATGGAGATTTAGCATCGGTAAGATGCGGCGAGGCAGCCGGCGCGTCTTCGTTCGGATTGCTCATCTGGTGATTTTTAAAAAAGGGAGAATCGATGGCAACCCTCAGGTTGCTGGCATCCGAAAGTCACGACATTATAGGAGGCAATATTATTGCCAGAGCGCCGATATCGGCAAGGCCCATAAGTTTCTGTCATATTGGATTATGTCGGTTCCGGTATAGAGCAAGAATCCACGGACAAACCGCTTGTCGGCAGTCTTAGCCAGCGATCTCAGCCCGTTGAAGTCCGAGGGCGAAACGTCCATGGATGCTTTGACCTCCATGCCCACGATTTGCTTATCGGCTGCCTCCAGGACGCAATCAACTTCATCTCCGCGATTATTCCTGTAATGGAGCAAGTTGCATGAGGCGGAAGCCCATCCGGTCTGTTTCTTAAGCTCCATGGCGACGAAGTTCTCCATAACGCCGCCCAGAAGGCTTCGTTCGCGTTGAAGGGCTTCTCGGCCCAGACCCCGCAAGTAACAGAGCAAGCCCGTGTCATTTATGAAGACCTTGGGACTCTTTACCAAGCGTTTTTCGTGATTATTACCCCAAGCAGGAACCTCCATCACAAGGAACACCATTTCAAGGAGAGTGTAGTAGCGCTTCAAGGTCATGGCGTTGAGTTTTGTGACCCTTGAAATGTCTGCAAAATTAATGAGATTGCCCGCCCTTGAAGCGATAATCTCCAACAAGTTTGGCAGCTCAGCCAAGCCCTCGATTCTAGAAATATCCTGAATGTCCCGCTGGAGAATGGTGGCAAGGTAGGATTTGAACCACTCAGGGCCTCGCCCGGCCTTCATCTGGGCTAAAGCCTCAGGGTAGCCACCCATTACAATCGCATCTAAATAGTCAGCTTGAGAGAAGGGGGCTGGAGCTTTGGGTGCTTCATCGGAGAAGGCGAAATCGATAAAACGTTCCGTAGTGCCCCGAATCTCCCCCTGCGAGAGGGGCCAAAGGGTGTGAATCTCCATGCGACCAGCCAAGGATTCAGAAAGCTTTGGAAGCGTCAGTATGTTGGCTGAGCCTGTAAGAAGAAAGCGACGGGTAGTCCGAGCGTCATCGATTACCTTTTTAAGTGGCAACAGCAGCTCGGGAGTGCGCTGAATCTCATCAATAGCCGCTTTGTCTTGTAGCTGAGCGAGAAAGGTAATGGGATCGCTTTTTGCCAACCGTAGGAGGTTTAGATCGTCGAGGTTTACGTAGGAAAATCCCGCTCCATCAACAAATGAGCTCTTGAGGAATGTGCTTTTACCTGTCTGTCTCGCTCCATTAACTAGCGTTGCCGGGCTGAATTGCACGCTTTCAGCAACCTTTTTAAGAAGATTTCTCTGGTACATGTTGGGATTTATAACAGTACGTGTTATAAATAGCAAGCCATTCGTTACTTGTTGTTTACTAACTTATTATCATTTATGCTACCCTAAGTCATCGATCATTTTGATTGTAGCTTTTTGAAAGAGCCCTGCCGCAACAACCTTGACACGAGCAACTCACGATTGAAGGTCAGCTCGCTGCGCGCGGCTTTAGCCTGTATTCATCCTACCGCGGCAGCCGCAACCAAAGAGGCCAGAGGCCGGAAGTCGGATGTCGGCGGTCGGAAGTCGGTACAAACTCGCACCCCTTCGTCGAAGAGCTCGTGCCATAGGGGGATCGTCGCAGACATGCACGATCCATTGAGACAGTCACACACTGCTACTTCAGCGTGCCGAGCAGTTGCTTGGTGAGGAAGGCGGTCTGCATCGCGGACAGTTCCTTTAGGCCCTTTTGGGCCATTGTCAGCATGGCTTGGAGCTGGTCGTTCGAGAATGTCGATTCCTCGCCGCTTCCCTGTACTTCGACGAATTGGCCGCGCCCTGTCATGACGACGTTGGAGTCCACCTGGGCGTCCTTGTCCTCGACGTAGGCGAGGTCGAGCAGCACTTGGTCATCGCAGATTCCAACGCTGACCGCGGCGACCGAGTCGGTGATGGGGTTCTCGGGGATTTTCTTGGCGTCGAGAAGTTTTTGGACGGCGAGCCTGGCGGCGAGATAGGCGCCCGTGATCGAAGCGGTGCGTGTGCCGCCGTCGGCCTGGAGGACGTCGCAATCGATCCAGAGGGTGTTGTCGCCGAGCTTCTGCAGGTCGATCACGGCGCGCAGGGAGCGGCCGATCAGGCGCTGGATCTCGATCATGCGCCCGTCGGCCTTGCCCCTGGAAATGTCGCGCTGCTTCCGCTCGAGGGTGCTGTAGGGGAGCATCGAATACTCGGCGGTGAGCCAGCCTCCGGACACTCCCTGCTGCCTCATCCAATTGGGCACCTTGGGCTCGATCATCGCGGCGCAGATGACCTTGGTGCAGCCGAAGCTCACGAGGACGGAGCCCGTGGCGTAAGGCGCGATGTTGGCTTCAAAGGAGACAGGTCGGAGCTGATCGGCCTTGCGGCCGTCGAAACGGGAGGACATGGCGGGAGGCTATAGGGAAGAAGTTGCGGATGATAAGATAAAACCGCGGCGGAGGCGGGAAAAGAGGCCAGAGGCCAGATCGGAAGTTGGCAGATGCGGCAAAGCGGCAAAGAAAGAATCTGGGTGTTAGGAGCAAGGAGTCCGAATTGGTGCCACGCCGTCGGAACACCGAGTGAAGCTACACTGTGTTCAGTGCCGTCCGGTATAAATTTGGCACCGACTTCTGATTTCCGATATCCGACATCCTTCCAGTCTGGCTTCCGGCTTCTGGCTTCTGGAGGCGGCCGCTTAGCGGCCGCCGGGGCCTCGTTCCTCGCGCTCAAGGGGCTTGATGATCGAAGCAAGGGTCGACGGTATCGACTGGCGGGCCATGTAATTGATAAGGCGGTCGTTGAACTCCTTGGCGCTGTCATGTCCCATGCGCTTGAGGGCGAGCGTGAGCGCGGCGACTTCGACAAGGCGGGCGATGTCCCGCCCGGGGCGGACATAGAGTTCCACGTGGGGAACGCGCAGGCCGAGGATCTCGTAGAAATTCTCCTCGAGCCCCGTGCGCTCCTCGATCACCTCCGGCGTCCACTCGTGGAGGGAGACGACCATGTCGATGCGTTTCTCGAGGCGCACGCTCTTGATGCCGAACATCTCGGCGATGTTGATGATCCCGATCCCCCGGCACTCCATATAGCCGCGGTTGAGATCGCGGCTGGAGGCGACCAGTTCGCGTTCGTCGAGCAGCTTGATGACGGAGAGATCGTCGGCGACGAGGGAATGGCCGCGCTCGATGAGGGCGAGGGCGCACTCGCTCTTGCCCACGCCCGAGGTGCCGCGAAGCATCACGCCGATGCCCTTCACGTCGAGGGTGGTCGCGTGTTCGGTGGTGTAGGGGGCGAACTCATTGTCGATGCACAGGGTAGCGAGGTTCACCCAGTTCATCGTGATCATCGGCGTGCGGAAGATGGGCAGCTTGCGCTCTTCGGCCACGGCGAGCATCGGGTGCGTGGGCTGGAAATTGCGCGTGAGCACCAGGCAGGGAATCGCGTAGCGCCGCACCATGGTGTCGATGATATCGATCTGGTCCTTCTGATTGAGCGTCTTCAGGTAGGTCATCTCGGCGGCGCCGAGGACCTGGATGCGCTTATTCGCGAAATATTTGAAGAAACCTGAGAGAGCCAGGGCGGGGCGATTGATGGAGCCTTCCCGGATGAGGCGGTGGAGGCCGGCCTCGCCGACCACGAGATCCATCTTCAGCTTGTCGCGATAGGTCTCGTAGAAGTGCGCGACGGTGATGCCATGAATCGCTTTAAGCATGGGGGGTGAAGTTAGACCACGGAATACACGTCTTGCCCGGAAGGGGAGCAAAATTTCACATATTGAAGTCTTCGCCGAGGTAAAACTTGCGGGCCTGGGCGTCATTGATGAGGAATTCGCCGGAGCCTTCGCACAGGACGCGGCCTTTGTGTATGAGATACGCGCGATCGACGATGCGGAGGGTTTCGCGGACATTGTGGTCGGTCACGACGACGCCGATGCCGCGCTGCTTGAGCTCCAGGATGAGTTTCTGAACCTCGGCCACGGAGATGGGGTCGATGGCCGCGAACGGCTCGTCGAGCAGGAGAAACTTGGGGTTGGTGACCAGCGCCCGGGCTATCTCCAGGCGCCGCCGCTCGCCGCCCGAGAGCGTGTAGGCCTTTTGCGTGGAGACATGTGTAAGGAAGAGTTCCTCCAGGTGCCGGTCCACGCAGGCCTTGCGCTGGGCGCGGGGAATCCCGGTGGCTTCGGCGATGGCCAGGATATTCTCGCTGACGGTCAGCTTCCGGAAGACCGACGCCTCCTGGGGGAGGTACCCGAGCCCCAGGCGCGCCCGGTGGTGCATCCGGTCGTTGGTGATGTTGCGGCCATCGAGCTTCACCAGGCCCGCAGTGGCGGGGATCAGACCCACGATCATGTAGAAACAGGTGGTCTTCCCCGCTCCATTGGGGCCCAGGAGTCCCACGATCTCGCCGGCGCCGATGCGAAGATTGACGCCGTCGACGACGTTGCGGGCGCCGTAGGTCTTCACAAGGCCTTCCGTCATGATCTCAGATCGGTCGTTCGCCGGCGTGGGCTGGGGCGTGCTCATGGAGTGGGCTTCGGAGCTTCGGCGACGGGTTTTTCGTTCTTGTCGAAACCGAGATCCTGGATCGACGGGCCGATGATGCGAACGTGCTCGCCATGCACCCTGCGCTCGCCACGGAGCAGATAGAGATTCTCTCCCATCCAGGTGATGCCATGCTCGCGATCCTCAACCATGGGTTTGTCGGTGAGGATGATCTTGTCGTCTCCCGGCAGCACATCCGCCCGCCCGCAGGTGGCGATGCGCTCGCCTTGGACGATTTTGACGCGTCCGGTTGCGATGAGCGACTTGAACTGGTTCTCCCTTGCGATCACCTGATCCTTGGCGCCGAGGCGCACGGAAATGGTGACAAGGC
>JBAZHQ010000062.1:14047-15179 GCA_041652235.1 Opitutaceae bacterium
ATGTTCGTTCCGATCAGGACTACGTTGCCCTCCAGGATGGTCGTCATTTCCTTGTCGTTGCTCACCGACTCGAAATGGTCGCAGGTGATCTCGGTGGGGGAAACGGCTGTCTGCGTCTCCTCCGCCTTCAGGGTTGCGGAGGCGAGCGCCATGGCGATGGCCAGGATGGGAAAGAGACGAATCATTTGAGGATATCCTTCAGTTGTGCGCGGAAGATGACGCGTACCTTGCCGTCTATCACGACTTTTTTCCGCTGGTGTTCATAGATCCATCTTTCCCCATACATCTCAACTTCGGGACGAATGATGCGGACGCCCTTGACGCCCTTGGCGACCTGCCGCGACGGAAAGAAGGTGGCTGCAGTGCTCACGAACACGGTATCGACCTTCTCGTCCGGCTTGCCGTCGAAAAGGGTCAGTTGCATCTCCGTGATATCGATCTCCTGAGATGTCTTGAAACGGGCTTCTTCGCCGCGCAGCAGCATGGAGCGCGGCCCTTCGGGAGTGAAGGTGGGCAGCGAGAACTTCTTCACCGGTGCGGAGGTTTCGATCGGGACGGCGCAAGCGCTCGCGGCGAGCGCGAGGATGAACAGCCAGGAGATCGGAGATCGGACGTCGGAGGTCGGAGTCCAGAGGCGAAAGGGATGGGATGAGGACAGAGACATGGAACGATCCTATTTTGCCTCTATTTTGTCTCCTGGCTTCAGTTTCCGGACTCGGGTTGCAGGCTTCCCGGGCATTGCCTTGAGTATCATCTCGCATACCTCGCGCACGGCGCCGCGGCCGGCTGGGCGCTTGGGCACGAAGGCTGCCGCTTCGAGGGCTGAAGGCATGGCATTGCTTGGGGCGACTCCCACGCCGGCCCAGGCGATGGCCGGGGCGTCGATGTCATCGTCGCCCATGTACGCGCATTCCCCGGTCTTCAACCCGAGCTGCTTGGCCAATTCCTGAAGGCTGGCGAGCTTGTCCGTGCGGCCTTGCACCAGGAGGGGTATCCTCAACTCGCGCGCCCGAATGGCGGTGGCTTCGGAGGGCCGCCCGCTGATCCATGCCACCGCGACACCCGCTTGGGCCAGCTTCACCAGGCCCATGCCGTCGAGGATCGAAAAGGTCTTGGCCTCCCCGCCGTCGGA
>JBAZHQ010000063.1:0-15167 GCA_041652235.1 Opitutaceae bacterium
AAGCGGTGCTGCCACACTCGGTGTCCCGTCTGCGGGACCCCCATTCTAGATTCTCGCCTGCTCTGCTGTGCCCGCCGTAGCCATGCGAAGGTGGGAGCCTGTCGAATGGGCTCCTAGATTCTATCTTCTTTGGTTACGGCTCTGCAGCCTCGCGTCACAGACCCAGTTTGTAACCGGCGAAGAGGATGATGACGGTCACCACGGCGCAGATCCATGTGGCGATCCTGGCGCCGCGGGCGTTGGCGAGGTAGGCGTTGTCGGGGCACGCGACGCTTTCGGCGATGGCCTGGTCTGCGAACTTGCAGGTACGCAGTGAGAGGAAGATCTTCAGGACGGCGCAGGCGCTGAGCAGTCCGAATGCGATCTGGCCGGTGCCGGGCGCCCTGCCTTGCAGGGAGCCGAGGAACTTGGCGTCGAGAATCAGAATCGCGAGGATGTTGATCATCGCATACACCGAGGCGCGGCCGGCGGTGCGCTGCACCTGTTGCTCGGCCTCGCTCAGCCGGGTCGGGTCGTCGGGCGTGATGACGACCCCGGTGGCCGCTTCATCGGATGAGCCCTTGTGGTCGTCGCCATCGAGCGGAAAAGGTGCCTTCCAGGCGGCCCAGACGCTGGGGATCGAGGCAAACATCACCACGAGGAAGAAGGTCGAGAACCCCAGCCATTCCGCAAGCGGGCCGGAAATCATGGTTGTGGGAACCAGCACGAAGTTCATCAGCGACGTCGCGAAGGCGTAGTGGGTCATCGTGCAGCGTCCCGGGGCGAATTGCTGCATCATATAGACCATGTTGCCGATGAAGCCGAAGCCGTATCCGAATTTCTCTATGCTCACCATCGTCGCGATGATGCTGTAATCGAGCCCGTGATTGGCGGCGCCGTAATGGCTGAGATAGACGAAGGTGAAGTGCGGGACGTTGAGGCAGAGGCCGAGGAAGGGGAGCGATTTTTTGAGACCGATCTTTCCCAGGAACATGCCGCCGAGGAGACCGCCGGTGATTGCGGCGATGGTGCCGTAGACCGCGTCGATGTTGGCCACCTGGCCTGCTGTCAAACCGAGGCCGCCGCTGGCGACGCTCGACTGGATGAAGAGCTTGCCCTCGACCATGATCAGGCCCTCGCCGAGGCGATAGAGGAAGACGAAGGCGATCATGCCCCAAAAGGCGCGTTTTTGGAAAAATGTTTTGGCCGAGCCGACGAAATCATCGATCACCTGTTGTGTGCCGTGGGGCCGGTGGACGATGCTGCCCGTGGGCAGGATGAACAGGTGATAGACAGCGAAAAGAGCCATCGTGATGGCGGTCACGATCCAGACGCCGCTCCACATTTTCTGCAGAGACCAGCCGCGGGAGTTTGCGAGCGCTTCCATGCCGCTGATCAGCACGCCGGTTGCCAGCACCTTGCCGAGATTCCAGAACATGCCCTGCACGCCGGCGAGGTTGGCCTGCGTTTTTTTGTCGAGCGCTGTGAGATAGATGCCGTCGCCGCAGATATCCTGAGTGGAAGAGGCGAAGGCGGCGACCCAGAGCAGGGCGATGCTGATCTGGAAGTAGCCCGGAAGCGGCAACGACATCGCGACGCCTGCAAAGAGCAGGGGCAAGAGCAGTTGTATCGCGATCACGAAGAATTTCTTCGTGCGGTACATGTCGAGGAAGGCGGCCCAGAGGGGCTTGAGCGACCAAGCGATGATCACGCTGCCCAGCGCCACCGTGTTTTGACCGTCGCTCACGCCGAGCGACTTGTACATGGAGGACGCCGTATTGTTGATGACGTTGAAAGGAATGCCCAATGCCAGGTAGAGCGTGGGCACCCAAAATAGGGCGTGTTGGAAGACGGAACGCTTTTGTAGAGCCACAGGGGGAGGGGGAGAAAAGAAGCTCGCAGAGAGCAGCGACACTCGGGCCGCTTGGCAAGCCTCTTGGATTGCAGCGCAGAGGAACCGTTGTTATCCGTTGATCATGCTCACCCACGCTCAAGCGGTATCTGAGTTTCTGGCTGGCAAAGTCATTGCCATCGTCGGCGTATCGCACAACCCGAGGAAAGGCGTTGGATGCTTTCTGTTGAGGAAATTCCGGGACGCGGGGTATCGGGCGCATCCCGTGAATCCATCCGCAAAGGAAATCGAAGGCGTCGCATGTTTTCCCAACCTTAAGGCCATACCCGAGACCATCGACGGCATTCTTCTTGTGACCAATCCGAAGGACTCGCTTGGCGTGGTGAAAGAATGCGCCGAGTTGGGTGTGAAGAGAGTGTGGTTTCACCGCAGCCTGGGGCAGGGAAGCTATTCGAAGGAGGCGGAGGAGTTTTGTCGGCAGAATGGCATTGGCGCGATAACGATAGGATGCCCGGCGATGTATTTGAATGCGGACATCGCGCACAGGTGCTTTAAATTCTTCCTGAGCATGGCGGGAAAGTTGAAGATGTCAGTGTGAGAACCTCAGACTGGGTTTTTTCGGACATCCAACACAGGGACAAAACCAGGTTTGAACAGAAGGGAACGAAGCGTCTGGCGGAGTTCTGGTTCAAGGGGCACCTTTGGTTTGATTTCCAGCGATTCCTCTGGCTAGGGATTAAGGAGAATCGCTTTGTTATCTGTTCAAAGCAACTTTCCCCATGAGCATCACCTATTCCTGCGATAGAACGATCAGCGCGGAGGAGTTTGTCGACGTGCTGAAGAGATCGACACTGGCCGAGCGCCGCCCCATCGACGATCCGGAGTGCATTGCAGCGATGCTCCGGCATGCCGATCTGCTTTGCACTGCCTGGGACGGCGACAAGCTGGTGGGCGTGGCGCGATCGGTGACGGATTTCAGTTATTGCTGCTACCTCTCCGACTTGGCTGTGGACGTCGCCCATCAGTCGCAAGGAGTGGGGAAGGAGCTCATCCGCCTCACGCAATCGAAGCTTGGTCCCAATTGTAGAATCATCCTGCTGGCAGCTCCGAAGGCGGAAGCCTACTACCCGAAGATTGGTTTTTCGGCCCACAAATCCGCCTGGATGCTTCCCTCAAATCCTCCGCTAAAATAGGAGGGACTTTTCAGAGTGCAGTGTGTCGGCTCTGATCGGTATCGGCGCGCTCAGCACCCAAGGCGCCGTCATGCCTCCGGCTGAAGCAGCTATGCCGTCACCGTATCCGCTTATTCAGTTCACGTGCATGGGAGAAACACCGCCCAATCCGCTTTGTCACGTATTACGTGACAAAGCGGATTGGGCGGGTTGGCGTGAATGACTGACGGGTTGGAAATGATTGCCAACGAGAAATAAACTATATCATTATTGCACATGTTATCGAAGAGCTCATGGGGCGAGCTGGGGAGGGGATTGCTGGATGTGGTGTTTCCGCCGGGGTGCGTGCATTGCGGCGGGGTGGTGGAGCCGGGGAATGGATTCCGGCATTTGTGCGAACATTGCGCGGAGGAGATTCATTTCGTGCAGGCACCGGCTTGCGAAGCCTGCGGGCATCCCTTTTTCGGAATCGTTCATGGCGAACGCGAATGTCCGCACTGCGTGGGATTGGCCCCGGCTTTTGACAAGGGCGTGACGACGGTGCTCTTCAAAGGGCCTGCCCGCTCCATGGTCATCGAATTGAAGTATCATCGCGGCCTGCACTTGGAGCCGGACTTTGAGGAAGCGTTCCGGCGCAGCCCGCGTGTGCTTGAATTTGCCAGCGGGGCGGTGCTGGTGCCGGTGCCTCTGCATGTGCGGAAGTGCCGCGAGAGGGGCTATAACCAGGCGGCATTCTTGGCGAAATGCCTCGTGCGTGCCTGTGAAGGGAGGGTGCGCACAGAAGCGCTTCTCGTGCGCAAGGTCGATACTGGCACACAGACGGCTCTCGATCGGCGCACCCGCATGGACAATCTCAGGAACGCCTTTGCGCTTGTCCCCGGGGCCGTGATCAAGGAAGGCGAACGATATCTCCTGGTCGATGATGTGTTCACCACGGGTTCGACACTCAACAGTTGCGCTCATGCTCTCCGCCGTGGAGGGGCAAAAGACATCGGCGTGATCACCTTCGGGCATGGTTAGCATTTCTCCGCGTCGCGGAGGGATGCTCCAGCCGCACGCTCGTAGCTGGTAGTCAGAGTTTCAGAGCTACTAGCTGGTAGCTAATAGCTTTGGGAAGAAAGTTGCAGTTAACTTTTGCAGAGGAGGGGGACTTCGTTATGAGTAATAAACCCTAATCATGGCCGAACTGCCGAACATTCTCAAAACCGGACGGCGTTTCTTCGTTTTACTCGCGATCTATTCCTGCGTCATCGGGATATGTTACTATCTAGCCTTTGAGGTGCGCTTCGACTTCGTCGTGCCTCCGCTATTTCAGAACGAGCGGTTTTTGCTGCTGCTGCCGGTGATCGCGGTGAAGTTGCTGGCGCTGTATTTTACCGGTCAATTCGGGAGCCTAGTGACCTACTTCAGCCTTCCCGATCTCTTTCGGCTCGCCTGGGCGATGTTGGGATCGAGCCTTCTGTTCCTTATTGCACGGACCTTGGGTCACGCGGATTTAACGATACCGAGAGGAGTTCTATTGATCGATTTCTTGCTCTGTTCGGCGGGTCTTTGCTCATTGCGCCTTGCGACCCGGCTTTACCGAGAGCGCATCCAGATGAGCCGGAAGATGCATCATGCTGGCAACATGGAGCGAATCGCGATTGTGGGAGCAGGCGATGCAGGAGCCTCGCTGGCGAAGGATCTTCTGAATGCGCCATCGCGCGGGATGAAGCCGGTGGCTTTCCTCGACGACGACGGGGAGAAGCATGGCCAGCAAATGCATGGCGTGCCGGTAGTAGGGACCCCGGAGGAATTTCCTGAGATGAGATGCGCCGAGGGCGTGCATCGCATCGTAATCGCCATCCCCTCGGCAAGCAGCCGGCGAATTCGCGAGATAGCGCTCTTTTTAGCAAAGAAAGGATACAAGGTGGAAACGCTGCCTTCGATCGAGGAACTGGCATCGGGGCGCGCCAAGGCGACACGCATCCGCCCGGTGGAGGTGCAGGATCTGCTAGGGCGCGAACAAGTGAAGCTGGATACGCAGGCGATCAAGGGCTTTGTGGAGGGGAAAATCGTCATGGTGACGGGCGCTGGAGGCAGCATCGGCAGCGAACTATGCCGGCAGATCGCCCGCCTGAATCCGAAGCGCCTTCTGATGCTGGAACAGTCGGAGGGGAGCTTGTTCCTGATCGAGCAGGAAATGAAGGAGGAGGGGATGGGTGCCATTGTGGTGCCGCTCGTGGCGGACATCCTGGACGTGCAGCGCATCGACTATCTATTCACGCGCTTCCAGCCCCAGGTCATCTTCCATGCGGCGGCTCACAAGCACGTGTACATGATGGAGAGGCAACCGATGGAAGCCATACGCAACAACGCCACGGGAACGCGCTTGCTCGCGGATGCCGCTGCAAAACATGGCGTGGAGGCCTTTGTGTTCATCTCAACGGACAAGGCGATCAATCCCACCAGCGTGATGGGAGCGAGCAAACGGCTGGCAGAGATACACCTGGAGGCGCTGAGCGCGCGGTGCGCTGCTGCGCACGGTGCTGGCGAAGCCAGCTCTGTGACGACGGACGTCGCCTCAGTGACGAGCTTTGCTCGTCTCAGTGGTGCCGGAGGCACCTCCGCACCGACCAAGTTCATGGCTGTGCGCTTTGGCAATGTGCTGGGGTCGTCGGGGAGCGTGGTGCCGATTTTCAAGAAACAGATTGAGGCGGGCGGGCCGGTGACGGTGACTCATCCGGATGTGATGCGGTTCTTCATGACCATCCCGGAGGCAGTCGGGCTTGTGATGCAAGCAAGCGTGTTGGGCAATGGCGGCGAAATTTTCGTGCTCGATATGGGGCATCCGGTGAAGATCGTCGAGCTGGCCAAGCAGATGATCGAGTTAAGCGGCTTGCGCCTGGGAGAGGACATAACAATCGAGTTCACCGGGCTCAAGCCAGGCGAGAAGCTCTACGAGGAGCTGCAACATCGTGACGAGCAGTATCATCCCACAAAGCATCCCCGCATCATGCGTTTCACGCCGAAGAACGGATTCGAAGCTGCGAGCGAGCGAGCGGTGAGGGAACTGGAGGCGAGGCTCTATAAGATCGATGCAAACGAAGCGAAGGCGATCCTGAAGGGCATCATTCCGGAGTACACGCCGCATTGGGAATAATCACATCCACGATGTGATTATTCCCAATGCGGACGGAGCGCGTTTGGCGCGCACGGTGGCCGTAGCCACAGTCGGACGGTGCTGGCGAAGCCAGCTCTGTGGCGACGGTAGCCGCGAAGCGGCTTCGGTGACGAACTTCGCTCGTCTCAGTGGTGCCGGAGGCACCTCGGTCGGACAGTCAGACGGTGGCCGCGTAGCGGCCTCTGTGGCGACGGAGTCGCCTCGGTGGTGCGCCAGGCGCACACTGTGGCCGCGCAGCGGCCTCTGTGGTGGCAGAGCCACCTCAGTGCGCCGCAACAGTCCACCGGTCTCGCGTTCGGAGCATAGCTCCAATTTGAGAGCCCACAAATTGTGCATCGTTCATTAAAAGTTCCATGTCCTGATCGGACAGGTACCCATAAGCATTGGCGCGATGCAGCCAGTGTTTGGTTTCTTGCAGTTCGGCATCTGCATCCGTGAGTTTGCTGGTGAAGTGAGCAGGGTAGTGGCGTTTGGCCCAAGCTTCAGCAATATTGGCCCCGATGGATCTTGAGGAACGTCGGATTTGATCAATCAATGAAAAGTTCTCCCCTTTGGGCCAGGATTTGGAGGCTCGAAAGATTGCAAGATCCAGATCAGTTGCTTTGTGATACATCTCGAGATCGGAAAAACTTCGAACGCGATGCGAGAACTCTCCTTTGGGTTGTATATTGTGCATAATAAAAAGGCTTAGAAAAAATAACTAAGACAATTGAATAACGTCGATAGAAATTCTGCTGAATCTTCAGATATCAGTACTCAATCCTCTGTCCTACCGTCTGACCGTCCGACGGTGAGCATCTTATTATACAGTCTCATCGTTGTCTGTGTCGGAGCTGCCGCTTTCACTCTCTCCTGTACTTTTGCGTCACGCGGGCCAAGAGACGCTCCGCAGGCGCGGTGGTTCATGCCAGGTTACTGGGGCTTTGAGCAGGGGCGGCGGGCAGAGGGACCGAGCGAGGGGGCTTGGTTGACGAGATCGATTTCGAGCGGCGACAAGCTATGGGAGGAGCAGAACCATCTGGGCACTCGGATGAATTTTTCGCACAACTTGGGGAATGTCGTGAGATCGGAGGACTATGCGGCGCATTCTGAATGGTTCCCGGTGGAGGGAGGCAAGCGTTTCAAGCCGTCGGGATCATCGCTCAATTGGCAGCCGGACCTGGGATCCGAGGCGGTGTCGGAGCGTGCGGCGGAGATCGCAGCGCAAGCGCTGCGATCTCACGGGGGCGCGCGCTGCGCGCGCAGTGGCGGCGAAGCCGCCTTGACGAGCTGTGCTCGTCTCAGTGGTGCCGGAGGCACCTCGGTGGCGGCGAAGCCGCCTCAGTCGGACGGTGCTGGCAAAGCCAGCTCAGTGGCGACGGGACGTCGCCTCGGTGGCGGCGAAGCCGCCTTCGCCCTCGGCATCAACGACACTACATTTTATGGAGAGTCTCCGGAGGCGATGAAATGGGTGACGCCGCTGACCTATTTCCGGGGGAGGCCAAATTATTCCAACCTTGTGTTCTCATTCATGAATCGGGTGGCGGAGCGCGTCGAGCGATCGCTCGACGCGCACGGTGGCGCGCAAAGCGCGCACTGTGCTGGCGAAGCCAGCTCTGTGGCGACGGTAGCCGCGGAGCGGCACGGTAGCCGCGAAGCGGCTTCGGTGACGAGCTTTGCTCGTCTCAGTGGTGCCGGAGGCACCTCGGTGGCGGCGAAGCCGCCTCAGTCGGACGGTGCTGGCAAAGCCAGCTCAGTGGCGGCAAAGCCGCCTCTGTGGCCGCGGAGCGGCCTCAGTGGCGCGCATAGCGCGCCCTGGTACCTCGGCTGCCTGGCCTATTATTGGTGCGAGCAGGTGCCGGATTTTCCGATACATCCGCGAATTATGCCGTATTTGTGCGCGGACCGCTCGCAAGGCTACGATCCGGCGTTCTGGAAGGAGGAGATGGAGCTGCAGGAGCGGTGGGGGCGCTGCGCGCACAGTGGCGGCTTCGCCGCCTCGGTAGCGACGGACGTCGCTTCAGTCGGACAGTCGGACGGTGGCCGCGAAGCGGCCTCGGTGGCGAGCGATGCTCGCCTCGGTGGTGCGCTTGGCGCACACAGTGGAGGCTCCGCCGCCTCAGTGGCGAGCGATGCTCGCCTCGGCATCTACGATTATCTCTACGGGTACGGTTTTCTGATCCCCAGGGTGCATACGCGATTGCTCGCGCAGCATCTGAAGCATGCGCGCGAGTCTGGTTTCACGGACTATTTTGCAGAGGCATCACCCAATTGGGGTTTGGACGGGCCTCAAATGTGGATGGTGGCGCAACTGCTCGCTCATCCCGAGTTGGATGCGCAAGCCCTCATGGACGAATACTACGCGAGGTATTTCATTGAGGCTGCGGCTCCGATGAGGAGGTTTTACGAACGTTGCGAGGAATTGTGGATGGCACAGCCTCCGCCGGCGAAGTGGCTCAAGTATTACCGCAACGAATCGCAAGCCCGGTTGTTCCCTTCAGCGGAGTGCCGCAAACTTTGGGCGATGCTTGAAGAGGCCAAAGCGGCGGCGAGGCAGGAGAAAGTGCGCAGGCGAGTGGACCTTGTGAGCGATGCCTTCGGCGTTACGGAGCGTTTCGTGGACTACGAGGAGGCGAAGCGCGCGTTGAGCGCGCACAGTGGCGGCTCCGCCGCCTCGGTGGCGACGCAGTCGCCTCGGTGGCCGCACTGCGGCCTCGGTGGCGACCTTGTCGCCTCTGTGGCGACGGACGCCGCTTCGGTGGCGAGCGATGCTCGCCTCGGTGGTGCGCTTCGCGCACACTGTGGCCGCGAAGCGGCCTCTGTGGCGGCAACGCCGCCTCGGTCGGACAGTGCATCGACATGGACTGCAGTACGTCGATGCGTGGCGGCGCGTGTGGAACTGGAGCGATATGTTGCGGACATTAAAATAAGACAACCACTGGCGATGCACAATGGGGAGCTGAAGGACTTTGTCTGGCTTGAGCCTGTGTACGATGCGGTGTTGAGAGCGCTTCAGTCGGACGGTGCTGGCGAAGCCAGCGCAGTGGCGAGCGATGCTCGCCTCAGTGGTGCGCTTGGCGCACACAGTGACGGCGAAGCCGCCTCAGTGGCGAGCGATGCTCGCCTCGGTGGTGCGCTTGGCGCGCACAGTGGCGGCTCTGCCGCCTCGGTGGCGAGCGATGCTCGCCTCAGTGGCGCGCTCGGCGCGCACAGTGGCGGCTCTGCCGCCTCGGTGGCGAGCGATGCTCGCCTCGGTGGCGCGCTCGGCGCGCACAGTAGCGCCGCCGCCGCGGCGCTTGCGCGGGTGAACAGTCAGCGTGTTGAGGACTGTGCGTTGCAGGCAGCGTCTTTTGAAGGGGCAGTGATCGCAGGGCGCAGGGTGGGTGGACTACAGTATGGAGCTGATTTGCCGCAAGGGTGGGTGAGCAAGCTGGAACCCAAGGAAGGCATGGTGGCTGCTGCGATACCTGAGGCGGTGCGGACGGGCAAAGCCGGTTTGCGGCTGGCGAATCAGGAATATGCGAGCGTGTACCAGTGGATGCCGGTGGATTCTAAGGCGCAGGGGTACGAGGTGGAGGCTTGGTTTCGCGGCGAGCTTTCGGACAGCGCCCGGGTGAGCCTGTTTCTGGCGTGGGCCAATGAGAAGGGACAGCTCATGGAGGAGCTTAATTATGGAGTGAGGTTTGAAGGTGGCGCGCGCTGCGCGCACGGTGCTGGCGAAGCCAGCTCAGTGGCGAGCGGTGCTCGCCTCGGTGGTGCGCCGAGCGCACACTGTGGCGGCGAAGCCGCCCCTGGCGGCTGGACTCGGTTACGAACCGGGACGCTTGTTCCTCCGAGGGCGAAGTGGGTCGGGGTCGTGATCCTCGTGAACTTCATGTTGCCCGGCGATTGGGCGGATGTGGACGATGTGAAGCTGAGAAGCTATTAGCTGCCAGCTGTTAGCTTTTAGCTCCGAACTTCTGACTACGAGCTACAAGCTACCAGCTGTTAGCTGTTGGCTTTTTGCAGCGAGCGGGAGCGCCAGATGTAGAAGATCGCGGGATACACGAGCAGCTCCATCAAGGTCGAGGTGACGACTCCGCCTACCATCGGCGTGGCGATGCGTTTCATGACATCGGCCCCGGTGCCATGGCTCCACAGGATCGGAAGCAAGCCTGCGATGATTACGGCGGCGGTCATCGCCTTGGGGCGCACCCGCTTGACGGCTCCGTGGTAGATCGCATCGCGCAAACCGGAGAGTGAACCGAGGAGGCCCTTCTTTTTCCATTCATCGTAAGCAAGGTCGAGATAGAGAAGCATCACGACGCCTGTTTCTGCGTCCAGGCCGGCGAGCGCTATGATGCCGACCCACACGGCGACGCTCATGTTATAGCCGTTGAGGTACAGCATCCAAAATGCTCCCACCAACGAGAATGGCACTGCCAGGAGAACGATGGAGGTTTTGATCCACGACTTGGTGTTGAGATAGATGATGAAGACGATGATGAGCAGGGTGAGCGGCACCACGAGCAGCAGGCGCTGCTGGGCGCGCTGCATGTATTCGAATTGCCCGCTCCAGAAAACAGTGTACCCGGGGGGCAGCTTGATCGTGCCGTTCTGAATGGCCTCATTGACCTTTTGCTGAGCGGCTCTGACATAGCTGCCGATGTCCGTTCCCTGCACGTCCACATAGATCCAGGCGTTGGGCACGGCTCCCTCGCTTTTGACTCCCATCGGGGCGGACACGACACGGACTTTTGCGAGGTAGCTTAGAGGTATCTGCATCATTTGCGCCCCAGCGCCGCCGCCCATGCTTGAAGAAGAGCCTCCGGCGGCTTTCACCGGAATGAGGATTTCCTTAAGTGCCTCGAGATTCTCCCGGTAGTCGCGGGCGTAACGTAGAATGACGCCATAGCGTTCGAGTCCTTCGACCGTGGTCGTGAGCGGCATTCCTCCGAGCGCAACCTGCAGGGTTTCCTGCACGTCGCCGACTGTCAGGCCGTAACGGGCGATGGCATCGCGATCGATGTCGAACTCGACATAGTTGCCGCCCATCACGCGCTCTGCGAAGACGCTGGCCGTGCCGGGGACGCGACGGATCGTGACCTCTATCTCGCCCGCCACGCGCTCGAGCTCGGCGAGATTGGAGCCGGCAACCTTGATCCCGACCGGTGTTTTGATGCCAGTGGCAAGCATGTCGGTGCGGGTCTTGATCGGCATCGTCCACGCATTGGTAAGGCCCGGAATCTGGACCGCCGAATTGAGCGCGGAGACCAGTTCGTCGACGGTGCGTCGGCGGTGCGCGATCACCTTGCCGTCGGCGTCGGCGATATCCACAACAGGCCAATCATCCTCCGGTTTTAGCATGATCGTGGTTTCAATCATGTCCATCGGAGCGGGGTCGGTGGCGGTCTCGGCGCGACCGATCTTGCCGAAGACATGGTGCACTTCGGCGAAGCCGCGAATGATCTGGTCGGTTTGTTGAAGTACTTCGCGAGCTTTGGTGGGTGAGATTCCTGGGAAGGTGGTTGGCATGTAAAGCAAGTCCCCTTCGTAGAGAGGGGGCATGAATTCCGAGCCGATATTCTGGTACGGAAAGGCTTTCCCTGCCTTGGCCGCAACCGTTCTGGCCCAGCCATCCGGCAGTGAGTTTACAACCCAGGCATTCCACGGGAAGAAGACCCAGCCGACGATGACGGCAGCGCCGATGATGACGGCCCAACGGAACTTGATCACAAGATCCAGCAACGGGTGATACATCCAGATGAGAAGCCGGTTGACGGGATTCTTCTCCTCTCGCGGAATTTTGCCGCGGATAAAGAAGCCCATGAGCACGGGGGCGAGCGTGATGGAAAGGAGTGCGGCGGCCGCCATCGAATAGGTCTTCGTGAAAGCGAGCGGCTTGAACATGCGGCCTTCCTGCGCCTGGAGCGTGAACACCGGCAGAAACGAAACCGTGATCACCAGAAGCGAATAAAAGAGGGTGGGGCCGACCTCGATGGAGGCGTCGCGGATGATGTCCCAATGCGGCTTTTTCCCGCCATCGCGCTCTATGTGCTTGTGGGCGTTCTCGATCATGATGATGACCGCGTCGACCATGGCTCCGACGGCGATGGCGATGCCGCCCAGGGACATGATGTTAGAGCTGATACCCTGCCCGTACATGAGCATGATGGCCGTCAACACGGCGACCGGCAGGATCACGATGGCGACACATGCGCTGCGCAGATGCATCAGGAAGAGCAGGCAGATGAGCGCCACCACAATGCTTTCCTCGACGAGTTTCTCCTGAAGGGTCTTCACGGCGCGGTCGATCAGCGCGGTGCGGTCGTAGGCGATGGTATAGGTGACGCCTTCAGGAAGGCTTTTCATCGCCAGATCGAGGCGCGCCTTCACGGCCTTGATAACCTGGCGCGTGTCGACGCCATAGCGCACGACGACGATCCCGCCCACGGTCTCTCCCTCGCCGTTGAGCTCCGCAATGCCCCTGCGCATGTCCGGGCCGAGTTGCACATTGGCCACCTCGCCCAGCAGCACAGGAGTGCCGCCGGGACCCCTGCCAACGGCGACCTTTCTCAGGTCGTCAACGCCCTGCAGGTAGCCGCGCACCCGGAGAATGAATTCCTTCTCGGCCATCTCGACTGAGCGCCCTCCCACCTCGCCGTTGCTGCGCTGCACGGCCATGGCGACATCGCCGATCGAGAGATTGTAGGCGTGCAGGCGGTGCGGATCGACCGTGATCTGATATTGCTTCACGAAGCCGCCGACCGAAGCCACCTCGGCCACGCCATCGACGCTTGAAAGCTGATAGCGCAGAAACCAGTCCTGCATGGAACGCAGCTCGGCGAGGTCGTGCTTCTTCGAGTTCAGCGCGTACATGAAGGCCCAGCCCACGCCGGTCGCGTCCGGCCCGAGCCGGGGCGTGACACCGGCGGGCAAGCCCGCCTGCAAGCCGCTCAGATACTCCATCACACGACTTCGCGCCCAATAGGGGTCAGTGCCGTCCTCGAAGATCACATAGGCGAACGAGTACCCATAGAATGAATATCCTCGCACCACTTTCGCTTTCGGCACCGAGAGCATCTTCGTCGTGATCGGATAGGTAACCTGATCCTGAACGATCTGGGGCGCCTGCCCTGCCCATTCGGTGTAGATGATGACCTGCGTGTCCGACAGGTCCGGGATGGCATCAAGCGGGATCTGTCGCAGCGAATAGACGCCCCCGAAGATCAACGCAGCCGTGGCCGCGAGCACGAGAAACTTATTCTTGAGCGAGAAATCTATGATGGCCTGGAGCATTCTTTTTAAGAGCGTAAGAGGTGTAAGAGCGTAAGAGGAGTTATAAGCTGGGCATTGGAATTATGGCTTTGGCTCCCGGTCTATGGTTGCGACCTCGTTTTCTCCGCGCGCTCCGCGACTCCGTGTGAAAAAGGATTGTGGGTTGTAGCTAAAAGCTAACAGCTCGCAGCTAATGGCTATTGACTGGGATTCTGGGCGGGCGCGCCGTCGCCCTTGAGCATCTTTTGGATGGCCTCACGCAACTGGCTCTCTGAATCGAGCATGAACTGGCCGGATGTGACGACGCGGTCTCCAGCGGAGAGACCGCTCAGAACCTCGTAGTTGCCTCCCTCGCTGCGGTTGCCGAGCTTCACCTCGCGCGGCTCGAAGGAACCGCCTTCGAGTGCGATGAAGACGGTATCTCTCTCGCCGCTTCGGAGCACGGCGATCTCGGGCACGAGCACGGCTGAATCGGCGAGCTGGGCGCTCCACTTGATGTTCGTGAACATTCCCGGGCGGAGAAAGCCGTCGGAGTTGTCGAGAATGATGCGCGCTGTGATCGTCCGCGTCTGCTCCTCGACCTGAGGAAGCAGCAGGGCCACTTTGCCCTCGAAAGAGCGCTCGGTTCCATAGGTCGTGCGCACGGTGACCGGCTGGCCTGCACGCATGAACGGCAGGTCGCTTTCGTAGATCTGCGCCAGCGCCCATACCGTGGAGAGATCGGCGAGGCGATAGATGCGCTCGCCGGGTTTCATCATCTGGCCGGCCAAGGCCATCTTTTCGATGACGACGCCGGATGATGGCGCGCGGAAGACATAGGTGCGCCGGGCTTCGCCGGAACGTCCGAGTTCGGCGACAAAATCGTCGGGCAAATCGAAGAGCCGCAGACGAGCCAGCGCGGCGCGGGTCAACGGGCCGCCGGCCGCGCCTTCGCCGCGCAGGGCGACGAGAGCGTTGAGCTGCGCGTTGTACAGATCGGGCGAGTAGATTTCGAATAGCGGATCGCCCGCCTTTATGTCGGTCCAGGTGGAGTTGACGAAGAGTTTTTCGATCCAGCCTTCATATTTCGTGGTGATGTCGCGCAGGCCCTCTTCGTTGTAAGCGATGGTGCCGACGGTGCGAAATTCACGCCGCACCGGACCGCTCGCGACCAGGGCGGTCTTGAGGTTCATGCGCTGGATCGTGGCGGCGTCGATCCGGATGTCCGTCGATTGGGCATCTTCGCCTTCGTAAACCGGCACCATGTCCATGCCCATGGAGTCCTTGCCGGGTTTCTCGCTGATCTGCCCGGGAATCATGGAGGATTTATAAAATCTCACCTTATGCGCTCCGGACGATTTCTCGGCGGCGGTGACGGCAACGTTAGCCCGCACCGGCTGGAGCTTCATGCCGCAGATGGGGCAATCGCCGGGTTCATCACGAATGATCTGCGGGTGCATCCCGCAAGTGTAGAGCTGCTTTGCCGCCAGCGCGGGCTGAAGAAACAGGAAGCTGGCTACGAGACTAAACAGGAAGACTGCCAGCCAGGATTTAGGCATCATGGGGAAAAGGGTCGGTGTTTTCATGGAAGGCGCTTGGAGATTCACGGATTGGAGGCGTTCGCATCTCCGGCGATAAGAGGGTTAGTCTCGGGAGCGATATCGGCGGTCATCAGAAGAATTTTGGTGACGGCACTTTCGCGTTCGCGCAGCGCGGCGATGCGTTCCTGGCGCATGCCGATCTCCATGAGGCGCGTCTCGGGAATCATCGAGGCGCTGCCCATGCC
>JBAZHQ010000064.1:0-15137 GCA_041652235.1 Opitutaceae bacterium
GATGACGACGTTACACGCGATCATGATCCAATAGGCCCAGGCATAGTTGCCGAAGACCCGGTTGATGAAGGCAAAGCCCTCGTACGGATTGGCGCTATACCAGGCGATGAAGAACTCCGTCGCGTAGGAGTAGCCGACCATGCTTCCCGTCGCCAGGGTGATCTTGCACATGCAGTCGATGTGGTGCTGCGTGATGAGATCCTCGAGCTTGTAAACGGCGCGCAGCGGCAGGATCAGCGTCAGCACCATGCCGAAGCCCGAGAAAATGGCGCCCGCGACGAAATACGGCGGGAAGATCGTCGTGTGCCAGCCCGGAAGCAGCGAAACCGCGAAGTCATAGGACACGATCGTGTGCACGGAAAGCACCAGGGGGGTCGAGATGCCGGCCAGGATCAGGTAGGCCGTCTCGTAGTTGCTCCAATGCCGGCTGGAGCCCCGCCATCCCATGGCGAAGAGGCCGTAAATCCAGGCCCGTACTCTGCTGCCCGCCGCCTCGAACCGGTCGCGCAAGGTGCCAAGGTCGGGAATCAGGCCGACGTACCAGAAGAGCACCGACACCGTCCCATAGGTCCCTATGGCGAAGATGTCCCACTCGAGCGGAGAGCGGAAGTTCTGCCAGATCGCATTGGAGTTGGGAATCGGGAACAGGAACCAGGCATTCCAGATGCGTCCGAGGTGGAACAGCGGGAAAATCGCAGCGCAGAGGACCGCGAAGATCGTCATGGTCTCGGCGGTGCGGTTGATCGACGTGCGCCACTTCTGGCGCAGCAGGCAGAGAATCGCCGAGATCAGCGTGCCGGCGTGGCCGATGCCGATCCAGAACACGAAATTCACGATGTCCCAGGCCCAGTTGACCGGGTTGCGGTGGCCCCAGACGCCGACGCCCGTCGAAACGAGATAGATGAGGCCCGCCACCGTGAATGAGGCCGCCAAGCACGCGGCGCCGAAGCACCACCACCACCAGGCCGGTGTAGTGCCTTCTACGATACCGCAAATCTTCGCGGTTATCCACGGGAAGTCGCGATTGTTCCCGATCAGCACCGGGCGCGGAAGCACCGCCGGCCTGACCTCGGCGAGGACGGCGGGAGCGGCGGCGGCTGTTTCAGAACGGGTCATCGGCTGGTTCCTTCTTCACCGTGGCCGGAGCCGCGGCCCGACTTGCTGTTGTATTCCACGCGGCTGAGCGGCAGGTCGCGATAGCCGGGCATCCTGGGATTCGGGTTGCGCAGCTTGCCGAGGTAGGTCGTGCGGGGGCGGATGTTGAGATAGCCGAGAAGCGCGTAATCCTGGGAGCGGCCCTTGGCCTTCGAAACCGCGCTCTGTCCGTCGAGGATGTTTCCAAACACGATCGCGCCGGCCGGGCAGACCTGCTGGCAGGCCGTCTTGACGAAGCCATCCGGGATGACCACGTCTCCGGGGCGGTTCTCGCCCGCCATCCGGGCCTTCCATTGAATCCTGCCGTTCTGAATGCGCTGAACGCAGTAGGTGCATTTTTCCATGACGCCGCGCATGCGCACCGTGACCTCGGGATTCCTGGCCATCTGCACGAGCTCGGGCATCCCCTGCGGGCCGAGCGGCCCGAGGTAAAGACTGTCGAGCCGCCTCTGGTTGTAATCGAAGAAATTGAAGCGGCGGACCTTGTAGGGACAGTTGTTGGCGCAATACCGGGTGCCGATGCAGCGGTTGTAGGACATCACGTTCAGGCCCTCGGCGTCGTGGACGGTCGCATTCACGGGGCAGACTGTCTCGCAGGGAGCCAGCTCGCATTGCGCGCAAGCTACAGGTTGAAGCGAAACCTGGGGATCCTCGGGAATCTCCCTGTTGCCCTCGCCTCCGAAGGCGGCGGCATCGGCCTTTCCGTCGGAGTAATAGCGATCGAGCCGTATCCAATGCATTTCGCGACCGCGGATCACCTGATCCTTGCCGACGATGGGAATGTTGTTCTCCGACTGGCAGGCCACGACGCAGGCGTTGCAGCCCGTGCAGACGTTGAGGTCGATCGACATGCCCCACTGATGGTCACCGTCGAACGCCGGGGTCTCGTGAAGCGAATTACCGCGCGGGATCGCCGTCGCCTTCTCGGCAGGCGAGAGCTTGTCGCCGTCCTTTCCATAGACCGGGGGGCTGTGAGCCTCCAGGCCGATCGTCTTCACGAAGGCCGGATTGGCCTGGTACTCCTTGAGGTTGGCTTCGCGGATGATGTCGCGACCCTCCATGGACCAGTGCGCCTGCATACCCGCCAGCATCATGCGCCCGCCCGTCGGAGTGAGCAGCCCGCCTGTCGCGAAGGCGCTTTCTCCGGAGGAGCGGAGCGCGTAGCCGCTGAAACCGGCGCCGTTGCCGATCCGGCCGGCCTTGCGGCGGCCATAGCCAAGCGGGACAACAACCGTGTAATCGGATTGCCCGGGCTGGATGTGCACAGGACCACGGACCTTGCGGCCGCCGAGGCTGAGCTCGAAGACGTGAGCGTTCTCCTTGCCCTGCACGAGATCGGACGTCTCCACACGCACGACTTGGACCGGCGCGCCCTTGGGATCGATCCCGAGCTCCTTCGCAAGTCGCGGGCTGATCAGGATCGCATTGTCCCACGCGAGCTTCGTCATCGGGTCGGGACATTCCTGCAACCAGCCGTTGTTGGAGAAACGGCCGTCATCGACTTTGTAGTCGGCCACGAAGCGCACTTCAAGGTTGGAGGCCGACAGGGCGGCGAACTTGGCCGGGGCGCGGAAAAGCTTCGCCAGGGAATCGGAGTCGATCCGTACGTCGGCGATCGGATAGGCCGAGCCCTCGATAAGGCCGTCATGGAGAAATTTCTCGAACGCCTTCTTCGGATCGCCGCCGAGCAGCGGTGTGATGACTCCGAAGACAAGCGTGTAGGGATCGACAACGGTTTCTCCCGCGAGACGGGCCAGCACCTCAAGCTCCGACATCCCGTTGAAGAGCGGGAGGATCATCGGCTGGATCGGGAGAATCGTGCCGTCGATTGTCCGGGCATCGCCCCACGATTCGAGAGTGTGTGTCGCGGCGATGTGGACATCCGCGAGTTCCGAGGTCTCGTCCGCATAATAACCATAGCGGATGACCTGCGGGATTCTTTTCATTTGCTCGGCGAAATCGACATCCGCCGGGGCGTTGTACACCGGATTGCCGTTGAGAATCAGCAGCGTCCTGACGCCGCCGGTCGGAATCGCCTTTACCAATTCCATGAGGGAGGCCGTCTTCGCTTCGCCCGTGAGCACAAAGTCGATCGTGCGCCGTACATTGCCGAGAAAGACGTTGATCGCATAGGCGATCGCGTGGACTTGCGCGGGCTGATGGGCGCCGACGAGAACAAGCGATTCGCCCTTGTGGTCGAGCAGATCCGCGGCGCAGGCCTTGATCCACTCCGACTTGACGTCGAGCCCGCGTGTGAGCGGCTCGAAGGTCTTGTCGCCCGTGATCACGACCGCCAGGGCTGCGGCAAGCGCGAGGATGTGGCTCGACGCAAGGCGAAGACGGTGGTCCGCCATGCCCCCGGTGAGTGTGAAACCGCTCTCGATAACATAAAGACGGTTCATCGGATCATCGGGCTTCGTGACACGCCGCCCCTGCGAAAACTCCCGTGAATACGCCAGGCTGCCCGCCTCGGAACCGAGGAAATCGGCGTCGAGCGAGACAATCCGGCGGGCCTTGGAGAAGCGATAGAGGGGCCGCACCGGCTTGCCGAAGGCGCCAAGGGCAGCCTCGATCGGTGGCTCGTCCTGGATCGGCTCGTACTCGGCCCAGATCGCCTTTGGGAAACGGGCCCTGATCCGCGAGACCAGCGAGGCCCGTGTCAGGGAACTCGAAGTATCGGCGAGGATCGCGAGCCCCTCCCCTTGTTTCGCGGCGTATTTCTTCCCCACCGCCGCGAGCACGTTCGCCACGGCATCATTGTCGATCACGGCGCCATCCCTGGTGGAACCAGTCGCGCGATCCGGGTCGTACAGCTCGAGGAGGGAGGCTTGGGCGAGTAGCGTGCTTGCTCCGCCGTAAGGAGCATAGGTGGGATTGCCTTCCAGTTTCGTTGGCCGGCCCTGGTGGGTTTCCGCCAGCAGCGGGATCGCCGAGCGTCGGAGAGGCATCGCCGTCGCGTAATACAAGGGAAGCCCCGGAACCATTCCCTCGACGGACTTTCCATAGGGAAGGATATGGTTTTCCGGGCGCCGGCAGCCGGCGAGACCAATGCCGCCAAGGGCAAAGGACGCGGCCATGATTTTCAGAAAGTGGCGGCGGTCGACACCCTCTAGGAAGGAAGCCCCCTCCGGAAATTCGCGATCCATCTGGGCCTTGAACCCGGGCGACTCGGAAAGCTCGCCCAGGCTGCGCCAATAGCGCGGACCGATCAGATCGAAAGCTTCGAGATGCTGGGCAGCGCGTTTCATCGATGGCAGCCGGAGCAGCTCTCCGGGGGTTTGATCCTCCAATTGTGCACGAATCCCTTGCCGTCGCTCAACTGACCGCGGACGCCCTCGGGGTGCACCCAGCCAAGATTGGTGACAAGTTCACGCGGCCTGATGACCGTCTCCGGAGCGCGGTGGCAGTCGATGCAAAATTCCATCGAGAGCGACTGGGCGTGCTGGACCACTTCCATCTGGTCGATCCGCCCATGGCATTCGAAACAGCTCACGCCGCGATCGACATGGGCGGCGTGATTGAAATACGTGAAGTCGGGAACGCGATGAACCCTGATCCACTTCACGGGCTCATCGGTCTCAAAGCTCTTCTTCACAACTTCCAGAAGCGGGCTTTGAAGCTTGATCTGGTTGTGGCAGTTCATGCATGTCTGCGACGTGGGGATGTTCGCATGGCCCGATTGTTCGACGTAATTGTGGCAATAGCGGCAATCCATGCCGAGCTGCCCGGAGTGAAGTTTATGGCTGAACGACACTGGCTGGACCGGCACATATCCCACCCGGGTGTATTTGGGCGTCAGGTAATAGGTGGCTCCCGCCGTCACCACTCCCGCCAGCACCACCAGGGACAGGGCTATCTGGAAAGGGAGCCGGTTGGCCGATCTCGGGAAGATGTTCGACATTACCGATTAGGTTCGATGCAGCATCAGGGAAATTCTTGGGGCAAGGAAAGGATTTTCCCATGATGGAAATCAGAAATCGCATAACGCCTGATGCTTCCTACCGCGGCAGCCGCAACCAAAAATGCCAGACGCCAGAGGCCGGAGGCCAACGGTCGGACGGTGGTGCTCTGCTGGCCAGCAGAGCACACAGTGGCGGCGAAGCCGCCCCGGCTATCGGAGATTCGGGTGCAAGCCTCGTAGCAGAATGTTGCGAAGGATTGACGCCTCGCGACGCTTCATCCCAATTTCCGATCCCTTTCTCCAATGAAGCTCCCCGTTCTGCTCATTTCGATGGCCATTGCGTCCGTCTCGATCCTGCGGGCCGAAACGCCCCCCGGGCCGGTCGTCGCGGTCGAGCCCATGGTCGTGAGAGGGGAGGCGATGCGGCATGCCCCCTTCGAAAGGAGCTTCGAGAGCCTTTCGGGATCGACGCAGGATGAGTGTCGTTTGCCCGGTATTACGGCGCGATTCGGAAACCTGTCGCTGTCGACAAGCGGCTGGAGTTCCTTCAACGCCACGCTCGGGTTGCGGGGCATGACCAACACTCCGATCTTCGGAGACCCCGCAGTCAGCGTCTATCTCGACGACATTCCCCTGGGCAGCACCTTCGCGCTCCCAGGCGACCTGCCGGGCCTTGGATCGGTCGAGCTAAGGCGCGGAGCGGGTCAGAACACGCTCGCAGGGAGGGCTGGGCCGGCCGGCATCCTGGTCTTATCGACGCCGGCTACTCCGAATGGAGGCGAGATCCGGGCCAGTTTTGGAAGCGACGGTTATCGCGGAGGCGACGTGACGGCGAGCGCGGCGGGTGCCGGGGCGGACGTTTTCGCCGCGGCTTCCTACCGCCACCAGGATGGCTTTCTGTACGACAGCACACTTGGTCGCAAAGTGGATGGCCGCGAAGCGCTCTCGGGACTTGCTCGGGTTCGAATCAAGACGGATGGCCCAGTCCAATGGACTCTCCTCGCAAACGCATGGCGCGAACGGGATGGCGAGCAGCCGCTGGTTCCCCTCGGCGGTCCGATGTTCGAAGTGTCGCGATCCGAGATCGGCGAGACTCAGGTGGAGGCGTTGAATGCGGGGGTCACGGCTTCGGTCGAGGCGCCGTGGGGCCGGGCGAGCGCAACGACGAGCGCGAACGATTGGAAACTGGGGCCCTACCGCAGCGTTCTTTCCTTTGGCCCTGCCCTGCTGCTCAACGATGCGACGACAAGGCAGAGGGCTATCAACGAGGAGATCCGTTTCGCCTCAAGTGGGCACGAGGCGCTTCGCTGGCAAGGGGGACTGTTTTTCTCGGACGGCAGCACGGAGGGTTCCTTTGCGCGCGCCATCGGCCCGATGGTCCTTGAACAATCGTTCTACAATATCGATGCGACGCAACTGGCCGCCTTCGGTCAGGCCGAGCGGGACCTCGGCGGCGGTTTCAGCCTGGGCGCCGGACTCCGCGTCGAGACGGTGCGCAAGACGCTCGACCGGCACGAAGCGGCGCCCCAGCCGGGCGTGTATGCCCTGTCACAAACGTCGTCTGCGATCCTGCCAAAACTGACGCTTAGTTATGAGACGGCATCGCACGGCAGGCTGTTTGCGTCGCTAGGCGCGGGCTTCAAGCCCGGCGGCTTTTCGGCGTTCACCGGCAACCGCGCCCTGGCGGCCTTCGGGCCGGAGCGGAACGCGGGCGGCGAGGCGGGCTATCATTTCGAAACCTCCGGCGGCGCGCTGGCGGCGACGCTGCGCGGTTTCATGTATCAGATCACCGGCTACCAGATCGAGCGCTCCTTCGCCACCAATGCGCAGTCGGACGACTATCTCGTGGTGAACGCTCCGAAAGCCCGCACTGCGGGAGCGGAGATCGAAACCGCGTGGCATCCGGCGGAGGGTTGGACGGTCGCCGCCGCGGCCGGATTCACGAAAGCGGAGCTTCGGCGCTTCACCGATCCCTACACCGGCATCTCGTATTCCGGCAAGCAGCCGCCGTATATCGCGCCCGTCAACGAAAGCCTGCGCGTCGAATACAAAAACCCGAGCGGATGGTTCGCGTCTGCGGGCCTGAGCGCCACCGGCAGGACCTACTACACCGAGTCGGAGGATCTGCACTTCGGCCAAAAAGCCTTCGCGCTTCTCGGTGCGCGGACCGGCTACGATGCCGGCAAGTGGAGAATCGTCCTTTGGGGCGAAAACCTCGCCGACGCCCGCTACTACAGCCTCATCTCCGCTGGCACCGCCCACGGCTCACCAGGCTCCCCAAGAACCTGGGGCATCGAGGGGGCGCTGCGCTTTTAGCAAAAGAACTCTCCTAATGTTAAGCTCCAATTTGAGCTTGCTGTTTGCCTTGGTTAGATTGGTAATAGATGAGTATTAGCCTCTAAACGGCTAAAACGACATGGATTCTAATCTAAGAACCCTCGGGCCTAACGAAGCCAAGACCGTGCTCTCCTTCCGGGAACAGGGACGCAACGTCGTGTGCGCTGCCGATGTCATCGAACTGCTCGGAAAGGAATCGACCGCTCGGAAGGTCATTCGCAACCTTCTCCGCAAGGGATGGCTTACACGCTTGATCGCGGGCCGGTATCTCTTTCTTCCCCCGGAACGCGGACCGGAAAATCTCGGGGAGAACAATGCATTGGCTCTCGCTTCGGCGGTCGTCGAACCTTCCTACATCGGCTGGTGGGCGGCGGCATCCTATCACGGTTTCACCACGCAAAAGCCGATGACGATTTCGGTGGCGACTCAGCGACCCCTGCCACAACGCACGCTTGAGGGTAACGCAATCCGTTTCGTCAAAGTGGTCGAACGAAAATTCTTCGGCTTCAAATCCTACGATCTCTACGGTCGCGCAGCCGTGCTCTCGACCCCGATAAAGTCTATGGTAGACTGCCTCGACCGTCCCGATCTGGCGGGTGGAGCTGCGGAGGTCGCACGGATTGTCCATGGAGCATCGCTTGACGCCAATCTTGATGAGGTAATCGACACCGCTCTCCGCATGAAATCGACTGCCTTGTTACAGCGCCTTGGGTTCCTCTCGGACCTCGTCGGCTGGAAGTGGCCGGACGCCCTGCGCGCACGCATGCGAGCCGCGATTGCTCCCTCGACGCGGACTATCTTCGGCCGCACAGAACGAAAAGAAGGCGACATCGGGTATGTCGCCTCATGGGGCCTGCTCGTCCACGCCACTGAATCCGACCTCCTGGCCGACGTGCCGAGGCTCAAACGCAACGTGATAAGCTGATGCTGACAACGCAACAACTACGGCAGGCGGCGGCACTTTCCGGTGCCCGCGATATCGCAGCCATCGAGATCGACGTTGGGCTTACGCATCTGCTCCAGCTTTTTCATGAAAAGGGCCTGACGGAGCACCTTGCATTCAAGGGAGGAACCTATCTTCGCAAAATGGTCTTTGGCCCCAAGGGCCGCCTGTCCACCGATCTCGATTTTACCTGTCGCACCGACATTGATCTCGACGAACTCACCTTGAGTTTGCTCGAAGCCTTGGCCCAGCCTTATCATGGGCTCACTTTCCGTTTCGATAAGAACAAGGACTGGTATCTCACAGATGAAGGCTGTGCTGCAAATCCCGTCCTGATGCATCCAGGAAATCCGGCTGGCATTAAGGTCAAGATTCAAATCAGCACTCGTGAACGGCCGATCCGGCCCGTCAAACCTGCGCTCCAAATCGAGCAGATCTATTTCAGGCACCTGTCGTTCACGCCAGCGGCCATCCCCAGCCTCGAGTTGGAGGAAGTGATCGCCGAGAAGATTCGGGCGGCGAGCCAGCGGTCGAAAATCCGCGACCTTTACGATCTTTCAGAGATTGCGCGCCGACCGCTGCAGAAGGAACTGATCCGGTCTCTTGCCGTGCTCAAACTCTGGAATAGCGGCGGTCCCGGTTTGGACTTCGCAGGTTTCCGGACACGTATCGAGGGCGGGAGTGATTTCGATCTCATGGATCTGAGAAATCTTTTGCGTAAGGACCAAAATCCCGATCTGGCAGCGATGATCGCCCGCGTGATCGGAGGTTTCCAGTTCCTCGGGCAGATGACTGAAACCGAACGGACCCTCGCCAGCGATGGAGCTAAACGCCACCGCCAGACAGCGAAAGCTTTAGCCGCCACTTTAGCGACTACCTGACTTCTTCTGGTTCCTTGCGGTCATCGCATGCAGGGCTGAGAGTGCCTTGGTCCCCTTCCGTGTGTTCCGCGTGTTCCGTGGTTAAACGGCTCGAATCAGCGATCGTCGTCCGATGCGGTCAGAGCACGAACGCCGGTTCACCGGCAACCTGTTTGACGATTTTCTGCGCCGAGTCCTCTTGTTCCGGACTACCGGTGACTGCCAGCCAGACACAACCCTCGGCTCCGCCAATTCCTCCTGCCGATATGAGAGCCGTCGTTGCTCCGGTCAGCATGGATATCGCTTCAATTTCGGTAATGACCTCGCCCGGCACGGGCAAAAATCTCATTCCACGAGCGCCAGGGGCATTCAGCAGCGCGGCCAGCTGATCGAGATCACCCGACACCCGCTTTTCCAGACCGACCGGCAATATGAGCCGCACGCGCCGCCCGATGACCGCCTGCAGCGCGACCATGATCGTGCCTCCTGAGGGATGGCCAATGAGGATGCCTGCGCGGCGCGTTGACAAGTCAAGGGCATTGGCTCCCTTGATGATCACGTCTCCCTCCTTCAGGTCTTCGACGACATCGGAAATGGTCTTGCCCCGCTGCCAAACGCCCTTGGCAATCACAACGTCACCGGCGAATTTGCCTTCATCCGGAAGCCGTCCTGTTTCCGTCGTAGGCCGGCTCGGTGGCAACGTGATGCCGCGAAAGAAACGGTTGCGGCTGAACCCTTCTAATTGACCAAGGCTTTTGAGTATCTCTTCAGCCACATAGCCATTGGTCGTTCCTGCAACGATCACAACGACGCCGGATTTCAAGGCCGCTTGAACTTCGGGATGCGCTGCCGTTGCCTGGGCGATCAGCCGCTTTCCAGCTGCCGGGGTGATGACAAATTGTTTCATAAGAATGCAGATTACCTTTCACAATTAAGCAGGGCCAATCCCTATAAACAGAGCCGCCAAGCAAGGGGACAAGCCGAGATTTCTTGATTGTGCGGGAGGGTCAATCTACGGGGCCGAGAAATGTCATAAGGTTGATCTGAAGGGGGCCAGAACTGTGCTCTCCTTCCGGGAGCAGGGACGCAACGTCGTGTGCGCTGCCGACGTCATCGAATTGCTCGGCAAGGAGTCAACCGCTCGGAAAGTCATTCGTGCCGGGAGATATCCCTGGAGATGAGGCTATTCGTCATCCGTTCCAGTGTGTTGTTTGCGCATTGCATCCAGCGCCTGCTTCACGGCAGTGCGTTGACGAACGGAATCGATCCGCCGCAACCACCCTTGTATTTCCCTCCATTTTAATCTCTTTAAATCTGTCTCCGGCAAGTTCCCGCTGATGCGACTGCGATTCATGACTGATAGATAGGCCAGGTCGAATATCGCCTTTTCTGGAGAGGCGACAAATCCATCCACACTGGAGTCGTAATCGTATCCTCCGAACAATTCGGGTTTCATTCGATGCAGGGATATTCGGATACCCGGCTTTTCAACTTTTCCCGGGCGACCCAGTGTGATCGCAAATTGCGTCTGCGGTATCTGTTGAATGAGGTTGTGAATGCGCAAGGCTGACCAACCGGAGAGATACGCCTTATACGGTTCTGCCGCCGCGGCGACCATCGCGCCGAATTTCGATGCCGATGAACCGACGAGCCAGTTGCCTTTCTTTAATGGCGTAACCAAGCCATCTTTGGCCAAGCGCCGCAACGCCATCGATGCAGATGGAATGCTTACTGCGCAAAGCTGCGCTGCTTCGCGCGTGGTGATCATTCTGTACCCGGCGATTTTCCGATAAAAGCCAATCGTGCTCATGGAACGGAGGGCGGCAAGGCCGCCGAGAGATCGTTAAAGACTTGTTCTGAAATCGCCTTCCATTGTTCCGGCGTTTCGTAGTGGCTGGCCAGATCTGTCGGCAGAAATGGAATGACCTGGTCCAAATACATTTCATGGCTGATCATTGCGAGTTGCGCCAAAGCCAGCTTAACCTCATCGACTGGCGCACTGCGGGCTGCCGCAGCATATCGTGACAGGTGGTGAAGATCGAATACGTCTCTAGCCTGCACTTCTCTACGAGTCGCCAACGCATGGATTTTCTGCCAGTAAATCGCTGGAGGCGTGTAATGGTTGAAAACAAAGCCGCGCACTTTGTGTTCTGCCAGCAAGCCTGGCGATGGCAGTTCGCTTGCGCAGTTCTCAAACGCGTCATCATTCCGCCGCGAGAATTCCAAGCGGGTCGGCAACTCATTCCCCTCGTGCAAAACGTGAAACTTCCAGCGTTGGGAGGTTTCTGTCTGCTTGGAGGGTTTGATTTCACTCAAGGTTATGCCATCCGCTCTGAGCTCGGTCTGCAGAGGCCGGCTGTCCAAAACCTTTTTCACGTTCTTCTTCAACGTATCGACAAGCACCACTCGCGCATCGAAATCTATGTCTTCCGAAAGGCGTGCGCTGTTATGGTAGAGACGCAAGTTGACGCCTCCCTTGAGGCAGATTGTACCCGGGCTGATAACGGATGCAAAATGCCGAAGGAATACAAGGTGGAAATGTTCAACTGCCTGCCTATTGTCCATGCCTAGTTCTTCACATATTCGTTAATATTTAGCAATAGGTTAATGTTACTTATTTGAAGATTAAAACTTACTCAAATCATCATAACCTTCACGTAATCAGTTTCTCGCGGATTATTTCGTGATCGTAAACAGGCGACAGTCCATTTCGTAATAATCCAGGCAATGTGCTCAGAAACTATGCGTTATAAAGCGAGTTTCTCCGGCAATCTGATCTACTGTCATCCTCATGGTATTCATTTAGCCGCCTGACCTCATTTGACTGGTCATCGATCTATTGGTGATAAACATACGCCTCACATGCGTCATGTCCCAATGACTACGATCAAACCCGATGTTCCCGATCCGTCGGCCAACAGGTCCGTCCTCGCAATCGCCCTCGTTCTGATACTCGCAACGCTGGGGGTATATTGGAACAGTTTCGGCGTTCCATTTCTTTTGGACGACAGGCTATCGATCAATGACAACTCCTCCATTCGCAATCTGGGGCGCATTGCCGACGTCCTTTGGCCGCCGGGCACTACGACCACCGCCGGACGTCCGCTGCTCAACCTCTCCTTTGCCTTGAACTATGCCGTGGGCGGCTTGTCCCTGCGAGGCTACCATGTCGTCAACCTGCTCGTTCACATCTGCTCCGGCCTGGTGTTTTTCGGAATCGTGCGCCGGACGCTGTTCCGTCCGAATCTGAGCGACCGCTATGGCGCGGACGCCCTGCCTCTGGCCGCGTTTGCAGCCCTGATCTGGACCCTGCATCCGGTGCAGACGGAATCCGTGACCTACATCAGCCAGCGGGCCGAATCCATGATGGGGCTGTTCTTCCTGCTGACCCTCTACTGTTTCATCAGATCCACCCTCTCCGAGTCTCGCGCCCCCTGGCTTTGGGCTTCCCTGGCTTCCTGTATTTGCGGCATGGCTACCAAGGAAGTGATCGCCACCGTGCCCCTGATCGTTCTGCTTTACGACCGCGCCTTCGTCAGCGAGTCGTTTCGAGCCGCGTTGACAAGCCGGCGCTGGTACTATGCCGGACTGGCGGCCACCTGGCCGCTGCTCGGATTTGCGATGTCCCGCTCGGGCCTCGGCCTGAAGAACGTGGGCGTCAACTCGATGGTAAGCTGGTGGATCTATGCGTTGAGCGAACTGCCCGTTGTCGTGAGCTATGTGAAACTGTCGTTCTGGCCGCATCCGCTGGTGTTCGATTATGGCCGCGAAATGATGACGATCGATCCGGCGGAAGTTGTGCCCTGCGGGCTGCTCGTGGCGGCGCTCCTGGCGGCTGTCGCGATCGCCTGGAGGAAATCGCCCAAGGCCGGGTTTCTTGGCTGCTGGTTTTTCGTGATTCTGTCTCCCACCTCGACAGTGGTGCCGATCGGGGATCAGGCGATGGCGGAAAGCCGCCTGTATCTGCCGCTGGCAGCCGTGGCCGTCCTCGTGACATTGCTGTGCCACAGGCTCTGCGGCCGCAGGGCCTTTGCCGCCCTCGGGATCATGGCGGTGGCCCTGGGTGCCGCGACCGTTGCGAGAAATCACGATTATCGCAGCGAACTCAGCATCTGGCAGGACACGATCGACAAACAACCCGGCAGTTCGCGGGGACATTACAGCCTTGCGGCCGAACTGGCGAAAACACCCGAAACGCTGCCCGACGCCATTGTTCATTACGAAATATCGCTCCGCATGCAGCCCAACCAGGTCAAGAACTACGATGCCCTTGGCATGGCGCTCGCGCAAACGCCCGGACGCCTGTCCGACGCCATCGCCCATTTCGAAGCAGCCCTCCGCATCCAACCCGACTTTGCCGAGGCTCATAACAACCTCGCCATGGCGCTCGAAAAGATGCCCGGGCGCCTGCCCGACGCCATCGCCCACTACGAAAAAGCCCTGAGCAGCAGACCCGACTTTGCCGAGGCCCACAGCAATTTCGCCAATGCGCTCTCCGAAATTCCCGGGCGCCTGCCCGACGTCATCGCCCACTATCAGGAAGCCCTCCGCCTCAAGCCCGACTTTGCGGAGGCGCATAACAACCTCGGCAATGCTCTTTGCAAAGAGCCCGGGCGCCTGCCCGACGCCATCGCCCACTATCAGGAAGCCCTCCGCCTCAAGCCCGACTTTGCGGAAGCTCACTACAACTTCGCGAGAGCCTTGTCGAAGCTGCCCGGGCGCCTGCCCGACGCCACCGCCCATTACCAGGAAGCGATCCGCATCAAACCGGACTTTATCGATGCGTACAATAATCTCGCCGAGATCTATGCCAAATCAGGGCGCTTCGATGCCGCCATCGAGCAATTGGAAATCGCTATCAGGCACAATCCGGAGGCCGGCTTCATCCGGGAAAACCTGGAGAGGCTAAAGGCCATGCGGAATCGGTAAAGTTCGGGGAACCACCCTGCGATCACTCCTCCGGAACTTCGGCAGCCGTTGCGAGGAGCGGCTTGAGCGCCTGGCCTTTCACTCGGACGCCATTGAGCTTTTTCAAAATCAACTGCGCCAATTCGGTTGAGACATCCACGAGGGAATGGCGCGTGTGGATGTCGATCGCGCCGACCACTTCGGCAGGCAGGCGGGTGACGCCCGCGATCTTGCCGACGAGATCGGCGGGAGTCACACCGCTTTTCTGGCCGACGTTGAAGAAGAGCGTCGTCATCCGGGGATCGCGCCCCGTGCGCTGGTCCCGATTGAACTTGGCCTTCACCGGGCGCGGCTGACGTACCTCCACGATCGCGGCGACCTCGCCTTGCGGCGTGGGCTTTGCGGTGGGGCGCGAAGATCCTCCAATCGCATGCTTTGGCCGGGCAGCCACAATTCTTTCCGGAGCAAGAGAGGGCGCGGGAGTTGAAGTCTGGGCAGGAGTCGGCGCCGTGGCCGACGCGGGAACGGCAATCTCGGCAGTCACTACCGGTTCAGATGCGACGACAGGCGCGGGCTCCGGCGCTTGCGGAAGCACAGCCTTCGAAACCGATACGGGTGCGCCATCAGGCGTGGAGCGCGATGCAGGCGCCTTGGGTCCGACGGAAGCTGCCGGAGCCTTTGGCGTGGAAGCTTCCTTGCCTGCCGCGGACGATGTCGAGGGATTCTGCAAAAGATGCAGCAGCGCTGCTGCTATATCCGTGCTCGAGTACCCCTGCTCCAACAAGCGATCGATCATGCGATCCTCGGCCTTGAACTCCCGGGCGTCCAGCGTGGCCCTGAGCTTCTCGAAGAAGATATTTTCTCGGGCCTCCTCGATCTGGTCGATGGAGGGAATATGTTCGCGGTGAATCTGCAGCTTGGCGAAGCGCGCCATGCTCTCCAACTTGTAGATCTCGCGGCCCGACACGAAGGTGAAGGCGTGCCCCGAGCGCCCTGCCCTTCCCGTGCGTCCGATGCGGTGCGTGTAATCCTC
>JBAZHQ010000065.1:0-15088 GCA_041652235.1 Opitutaceae bacterium
CGGCACCAGCCCCTACTCTAACGAGGCCAGCGCCACCCCCAGGGCCGCTCCTCCGGCGCCGACCAACCTTACGGCCACGGCCGGCAATACCCAGGTGGTGTTGAACTGGAGCGCCAGCGTCGGCGCGCTCACGTACAACGTCTATCGCGGCACCACAGCCGGCGGTGAGTCACCTACCCCGATCGTCACCGGCGTCACGGCGACGACCTACACCAACACCGGTCGCACGAACGGCGTTACCTATTACTACAAGGTCAAGGCGGTGAATGGAGGCACCAGTCCCTACTCCAACGAGGCAAGCGCCACGCCTCATAGCTAGCACAACCAGGCGTAACTTCGCTGCCGAGGCCCAAGATCGGGCTTCGGCAGCAGAGGTATGATCCTCAAACCATCCGCCGAACGCGCTATTTCCTTCATCACAGTTGTTTCGCATATTTCATAGTACCCGACTCTGGGGCGGCACGTCACTTGATGCCGTCTTGATCAGCCTATTTCACGGACTGATGTTTTCGCCGTGTCGCCATTTCCGGCCACTCGTCGCCGTGGCCCTAGCGCTTGGGCTATCGGAACTGGTTTACGGCGCGGATTCGCTTCTATGGGCATCGCCGTTCCTGCCGCGACGACCGATTCCGATGCGGTCGCTCCCTCCCAGGAAGCGCCGATCGAATTGCGCGGCATCATGACATCGGATGGCAGCACCCTGTTCAATATTTACGATGCCATGCTCCGCCGGAGCGCGTGGACTCGAATGGACGAAACGGAAAATGAATTCGTCGTGCGGAGCTACGATCCGGCACGGGATCTTGTGTCCGTCGATTTTCAAGGTCGCACGTTCACCCTCGCGCTCCGCAGCGCCAAAGGTGCCGCGTCGCCGCAGCCGATTGAAGGGTCTGTCGTGCTCAATCCGACGCCCATCAGTGACCAGCAGCGGCGCGCGTTCGAACACGAAGCCATTCATCTCCGATTGGTCGCGCAGCACGCAGCGCGTCGCGGCAAACCCTGAAAACGGCCGGCAGGGCGGAGCCGCAACCAAATCCGTTCGGCCCGTTCGACGAGCTCCCGCCTTCGTATGGCTACGGCGGGCACGGCAGGGTCTGCGAAAGGCCAGAAGCCGGAAGCCAGCAAAGAAGCCCGTTCGACAGGCTCCCGCCTTCGATATGTTATGGCGCGCACAGCAGGGCCTTCGGGAAGCGACCTCCGGTGTTCAGCAAATGTTCTCAGAATCGTCCGGGAATAGTTTTAGCGGAAACCTGACTCGAAGTCGTCTTTAAACAAGTCCCCTAAAATTCAGCACGCCCTGGTTGTCAGACGTGCTTTGAACTCAAAATATGTACCTCAAAGAATATATGAACCCAACCGGATGGTTTCCTCGCAAGAGTGCACTATTATCGTTCCTAACCATCGTTGTAATGATGTTAGGCTTTACTGCCCCTAGGGCTTACGGAGTATTCGGTGATCGCATCGCTGTTGATACCATAAATAAACAATTCGAGGCTGGCGCACAGAGAATCGTGATGAACGGCGCCAATACGCCATGGCATAATTGGAATGATTTCGGTGGAGGAAACTTCAATTCGGATGGGTGGTGGACCACCCATTTCCAGGCTCTGCACGACAATAACATCAACTCCACGCGCGTCTGGATAAGCTGCAATGGCGAAAGCGGTATTACCATCAAACCAAGCGGCGTAGTCGTAGGCGCTACGGCTGCTTATTGGGCCGATCTGGACGCTCTTTTCGCACTCGCTCAGTCCAAGGGTATTTATATCATGGCGACGCTCATGTCGTTCGACCATGGCAAGAACAGCCACCCCAATTACCAAAGTTGGCGCAACATGCTGAGCAGCACCGCGAATGTGGATCTGTTCGTAAACAACTTTATCGTACCGTTCGTAATTAAATACAGAGATTACCCTTGTCTCTGGTCAATCGACCTCTGTAACGAGCCCGACTATTTTGTCGAACAGGCTTTATGCGGTGGCTTGACTTGGGACATGTTGGAATATTATTTTGCCAAGGCTTCTCAGGCCATACACGAAAATAGCAATATTCTGGTCACTGTTGGCATTTCGATGGGGCACAAGTATAACAACCCCGCCGCCGGGCATCTGAATGTCGTGGGAGATACCACATTGCAGACGATTATCCCCTCCGACCCCAATGTTCATATGGATTTCTTCTCTCCGCACCACTATGACTGGAAGTCAGCCTATTGGGGAAATCCGGCATATATGACCCCCACGACGTATGGCATCGATGGGTCCAAGCCAACGATCTTGGGCGAATGCCCTTCCAAGGGTACTATAGGTCACACCATAACACAGGATATCGAAAATGCCTTTATCAACGGATGGCAGGGTTTGCTTGGATGGTCCTCAAACGATGTCGATAACAATGGTAATTATGGCAATCTTGCACCGGGAACCACGGCATTCTATAACAACCACACAGCTTTGGCATACCCCGATGCCAATGTCCCGGCTGCCCCAACGAGTCTGACCGCGACAGCCGCCAATACCCGAGTCAAACTGAGCTGGACGGCAAGCACCAACGCGACTTGGTATAATGTCTATCGCGGGCTTGCGCCTGGCAATGAAAGCACCATTGCCACCGGCATCACGGGCACGGCCTACACCAACACCGGGCTGACAAATGGCACGACCTATTACTATAAGGTCAAGGCCGCGAATGACAACGGGGAAAGCGCCTTCTCCAATGAAGCCAGCGCAGCACCTGCCAATACCCTTCCAGAAGCGCCTACCGGACTTGCAGCCGCCCCAGGCAGCACCTCTACCTCTGCCACGCTGAGCTGGGTTGCCAGCCCTGACGCAGCCAATGGATACAACATCTATCGCGGAACCTCCGCCGGCGGCGAGTCCACCACGGCTGTTGGCACCACCACGGGCACGACCTACACCAACACCGGTTTAAGCAACGGCCAGACCTATTTCTACAAGGTTAAGGCCGTTAATGGCCTTGGTGCAGGCAGCTACTCCACTGAAGCCAGCGTCAGAGTCGGTCCGCCGGTGGCGCCTACGAATCTCGCGGCCACTTCAGGCTACACCCAGGTGGCGCTAAAGTGGGACGCTGCGGCTAATGTCTCGTACAACGTCTATCGCGGAACCTCCGCTGGGGGAGAAAGCACCACGCCGATCAATGGCACCACCCTTATCAATCCTGCGATACCCTATGATACGACTGTAACCTACACTGACACCGGGCTAGCCCTCGGAACCTATTACTATAAGGTCAAGGCCGTTAACACCAGTGGCCTCCTCGTTGGCCCCTACTCCAACGAAGCCAGCGCGGCATCCGCCCTCGTCGTTCCGCCGGCACCCGGAAACCTTTCGGGAACCCCAGGCAACGCCCAGGTGGTATTGACATGGGACACTAGCAACACGGCGACCTCGTACAATGTTTACCGGGGACTCTACTCTGGAAGTGTCACCACGCTCGTCACCTCTGGCATCGCAACCACAACCTACACCAACACGGGACTGGCAAACGGGACGACCTACTACTTCAAGGTCTCTGCCACAAATGCCACTGGCACCGGCTCCTATTCCAACATAGCCTGTTCCACGCCCTATGCCGATAATGCGCAGTATAACTTCGAGACGGATGCGCAGAGTTGGACCTCGAGCGGAGGCATGATTACAAATGTCTCTCGTTCCACGACAGGGCAGAAGTACGCAGGCACTGCCTCCCTAGCCGTCACTATCAACTGCGCCACCCCCGGCGGGGAGAATCGTTATGCAAGGATCATGTCTCCCGCCGATATAGCCCCGGGGGCCACGATTACCTACCATGTCTGGATTCCCTCCGGCACCCCAATCACCGGTGTGCAACCCTATGTTAAACAGGGCGCAGCCGGCGGTTGGACGTGGACCGGCACCTATAAGTCTATTGGCACCCTGACATTGAACGCTTGGAACACGATCACCGTCACGGTTCCGGCAAATGCGGTGGTCCCCCTGGACTCGCTCGGCGTCTCGTTCGTCACCAACAGTACGTGTGACCCAGTCATCTGCTATATTGATGCCGTGACCCAGTAATAGTCTCTGACCCGATAAAGCCGCCGGGCGCTTTTAGCCCCGGCGGCTTTTTCATATTGGCATACCTGGGCCGAGGCAGGCTCAATCAGGCTACTCGTACCTTAACGCCTCGATCGGATCGAGGGAGGCAGCCTTCCAGGCGGGATAGAAGCCGAAACCGACTCCGATTACGGAGCATACCAGCAATCCGATGAGGGCCCAATCCCAGGGGAACACCACCGAAGCGTGGAGGAAAAGGGCAAGGCCGTTGCCGCCTGCGACGCCGAGGGCGATGCCGGCGAGCCCTCCGACAAGCGATATAGTCACGGATTCGATGAGAAACTGGATGAGAATGCTGCGCTTGCGGGCGCCTATGGATTTGCGGATGCCGATCTCCTTCGTGCGTTCCGTCACGCTCACCAGCATGATGTTCATAATGCCCACACCGGCGGCCAGCAGGGCGATGCCGCTGATGACAAAGGAACCCATCGAGATGATGTCCGCGATCTTCGCGAAGGCGGCGATCAGGGAATCGTTCGAATACAATTCGAAATCGTTGTCCTCCTCGGGCCTCAGGCCACGCGCCACCCTCATCGCCGTGATGGCCTTGTCCAGCGTCTCGTTGTAAACGATCTGGTTCAGGGCTTGCGTGGCGATGTTAACGGTTCGATTTTCCGACCCGAAATCGCTCAGATAGCGGCTGATCGGAATCATCGCGATGTCGTCCTGGCTCTGCCCGAAGGACGTTCCTTTCTCCGCAAAGGTGCCGATCACGACATAGGTGCGGTCCTTGACCTTGATCATCTTGCCCAAGGGGTTTTCCGAGGGGAACAGCTTCTTGAGGATGGTTTGTCCTATGATGACAACGGGGCGCCCAAACTCGACATCGTCAGACTGGAAATTCCGTCCCAGCTCGATGGTGAATTGATTGGCCGTGATGAAATGCTCATTGGAACCGCCGAAGGAGAGATTGGGGGGCGTCTTCCGTCCGTTGTACACCGCCTGCGCGCCCTCGAAATCGAAGACTTTCAGGCAGACGACTTCCGTCACGTCCTGCATCATCTCCTTATAGCGCAGGGCCTGCTCGAACGTGATGTCGCGACGCATCTCGAAGCGCCGACGATGATGGCCTCCATCGTCGTGGATTCCGACGGGATATTTTCCAAACTGGAACATGTTGGTCCCGAGAAAACTCAGGCCGGTCTCGATCGAGCTGCGAAGGGCCGAAACCGCCGTCATCACGCCGATTACCGAGAATACGCCAATGGTGATGCCCAGCATGGTGAGCGCTGAGCGCAGTTTGTTCACGCCGATCGAACTGAAGGCGATGCGAAGGATTTCGATGAGAGACATGGGGTGCCGGCGGCTCAGACGGATTTCAACACGGAGCTCACGGAGCGGCGGAGCCGCAACCAAAGAGGCCAGAGGCCAACGGTCGGACGGTGGTGCTGCTGCACACAGTGGCGGCAGAGCCGCCTCGGTCGGACAGTCGGACGGTCGGAAAGTCGGTACAAACCCGCACCACTGAGTCGAAGACCTCGTGACATAGGGGAAGCGTCTCCAAAATGCGCAAAGTCGAGATATTGTGTCACGGAGGGCACGGAGTGAAGCCATCGAGTCGCTGGCGATAGGTTTTCTAGTTTTTCCTTCATCCTCCGTGTTCTCCGTGCACTCCGTGTTGAAAATTCAGTTTAAGATTTGTTTTGTACAACTTCGCCTACTCATAGCGCAGGGCGACGACAGGATCCAATTTGCTGGCCTGCCAGGCGGGGGCAAAGCCGGAGAAAACGCCAGTGAGGACGGAAATGAGCACGCTCACGACCACCAAGTCCGGCGAGAATTGCACAGGGAAGCTGGGCATCTGGAAATGGATGCCCAGGAAGATCGTGTAGGCGAGCACCATGCCCACAATGCCGCCGACGAGGCAGATGGACACAGCCTCGATGAGAAACTGCAGGAGGATCGTCCGGCGGCGCGCGCCAAGGGCCTTGCGGGTGCCGATTTCCTTGGTGCGTTCCTTCACGCTCACGAAGGTGATGTTCATGATGCCGATGGCTCCCACAAACAGAGACAAGCCGGTGATGAAAAGACCGGCGATGGCGATGCCCTTCTTGATGGGGTCAAGCTGGGCCTTGAAGGCCTGCTGTTCGTTGATCTCGAAATTGTCGCGCTCGCCTAGAAGTTGGCCGCGCACGCGCCGCATGGCGCCGCGCAATTCATCCTTGGCTTCGGCCAGCTTTGTCTTGTCCAGGACCTTGACGCGAAGGTCGGCGCCGCGGCGGGTGGAGAAAACCTTTTTAAAAGTCACGAGCGGCACGATCGTCTGGTTATCGAAACTGAACAGCCCAAGGAAAGATCCTTGCTTCGCAAGAACCCCGATCACCCTGAAGGGACGTCCGTCGATCCTCACATCCTGATCGATGGCGCTACCGCTGGGGAACAGCGCCTCGGCGACATCGTAGCCAAGGACACATACGGGCCTGCCGGCATTGGCCTCCGTCTCGTTGAAAAGGCGCCCCTCCTGGTAATCGACCCTGCTCAGCCGGCCGTAATCGGCGTTCGTCCCCGCGGTAAACACGCCGCTGATCTTGCTATCGCCGGCCTTGACTGAGCAGCCGCGTCCGACGACGGGAACCGCCAGCTCCAGCAGAGAGTTATTGGTGCTCTCGATGATGCGATTGAGCCGCTCTGCATCCTCGGGCTTGATATTGGGGCGGTTGATGTAGTTCCACCAGTCTTCCACCGCTCCCCAGGGCCATTTCTGAACGTAAAGGATGTCGTCGCCCAGCATCGAAAGACTGTTCTCGAAACCGACGTCTATGCCGCGGATCGCGGTCCCCATCAGCGTCACCGCCACGATGCCGATAATCACGCCAAGGGCCGTCAACGCGGAGCGCATCTTGTTGGCGCGTATCTGCGCGAAGGCGATCCGGAACGATTCGGTCAGCTCGTAGATGAGTCGTTTCATGGCGCGGCTGGGGAATTTTTGAACTGCTAAGAAACAAAGAATCGAAGGTCGGATCCGGGCATTTCACCGCATTGCCTGTTCACTATCTCCGAGTCTGTTGTCTTCTTGCGCAGGTCTTTCTTCAGAAGTTCTTAAGAGCTTATAAATTAGTATTTTAACAAAAGGTAACAAAGAAAACTAAGATCCATGTTCAACCTTGGTTCTTTGTTACCTTCGTTGCCTTCTGTTCAATCTGAATTGATTGGTTGGGTTTGGTGTAGCTATGTCGCGCTGAGAATATCGTTTCCAAATTTTTTCAGATCAGCGCTGGATTCATTTTCATATCTCCTAGCTCCTAGATTTCGGAATCTTCGTTTCTTCGTTTCTTTGCAGTTTAACAAATCCTCAGTTATTCTGATCGCTTTCGATCAGGCCGTCGTGCAGGCGCACGATGCGGCGGGCATGGCGGGCGATGTCCTCTTCGTGGGTGACCACGATGATGGTGTTGCCCTGTTCATAGAGTTGATCGAAGAGATGCATAATCTCCTCGCCGGTTTTCGAATCCAGGTTGCCCGTGGGCTCGTCGGCCAGGATGATGGACGGATTGTTCGCCAGGGCCCGCGCGATCGCCACGCGCTGGCGCTGGCCTCCGGAGAGCTCGTTCGGCTTGTGCATCATGCGGTCGGCCAGGCCGACGTTCGCGAGGGACTGCTTTGCCCGCTCGCGACGCTCGTGGGGGGTCATGCCGGCGTAGATGAGCGGCAACTCGACGTTGTGCAGCGCGTTCGAACGCGGGAGCAGGTTGAAGGTCTGGAAGACGAAGCCTATCTCCCGGTTGCGGATTTCCGCCAATTCGTCGTCGGTCATGGCGGAGACATTGTTCCCGTTGAAATGGTAATGCCCTTCTGTGGGCGTATCCAGGCAGCCGAGCATGTTCATGAGCGTGGACTTGCCGCTGCCGGAGGGGCCCATGATCGCCAGATATTCGTTACGATGGATCTTCAGGGCGACGCCGCACAATGCATGAATGATCTCGTCGCCCATGCGATAGAGTTTGGTCACGCCATCGATCTCGATCACAAGCTTGCCCGGCGGGCGCACGAGACGGGGGGTGGTGGGAGCGGGGGGAGGAGTCATGGGATCTTTCGGTTGGAAACGGGCGGCGGCTACTTCTTCTCCTCCTTCTTGGGTTTCTCGATGAGGACCTTCATGCCGTCCTTGAGGCGGCGGCTGATGGCGGCATAGCTGCCGGAGACGACCTCCTCGCCGGCTTTCACGCCGGTCTTGATCTCGACGAGGGTGTTATCGGCGATGCCGGACTCGACGGAGCGCAGGCTCGCCTTGCCATCCTTGACGATGAACACGCAGCGCTTGAGCTTGTCTCGCTGGCGCTTCGCATCGTCGCGCTCCTTGCTGACCTCAAGGGCATTGCCCGAGCGCTCCTGGGCCTGCTTCGCCTTTTCCTCGCGGATATCGTCGGTGGACTTGCCGTCGTCGGCGCGAACCGTGACGCTTTGTATCGGGACTGCCACGACATTCTCGACCGTCTTCGTCTCGATGTCCACCGTGGCGCTCATGCCGGGCCGGAGCTGCGCCTCGCCTGCGTCGGTGATGCGCGCCTTGACGAGGAAGTTGGTGACCTCGTCCGAGGCGGAGGCGGCCTGCGCGGCGGCGTTGGTGCTCGCGCTGCTGGCGGAGGAAAGGGCGGAGCTGCTGATCTCGTAGACACGGCCCTCGAACTTGCGATTCGGAAAGGCGTCGATCGAGATGATCGAGTGGTCGCCGAGTTTGACGTTGACGATGTCGTTCTCGTTGACCTTCACGCGCACCTCCATGCTGGTGAGGTCGGCCACGCGCATGATCTCGGTGCCTGCGAACTGGCCGGTGCCGAGCACGCGCTCGCCCACCTTGCTCGTGAGCGAGCTGATGGAGCCGTCCATCGGGGCAAAGACGGTGGTTTTCTCGATCTGATCCCTGGCCTGGTTGAGAACGCCCTCGGTGCGCCTGATCTGCGCGAGTGAGGATTGGTAGTCGGCGCGGGCCACATCCAGGCCGGTCTGCGCTGAAATAAACTCGGACTCGGAGATAAGTTTTTTCGAGTTGAGCTGGTCGGAACGGGTGAAGTCGTTCTCGGCCTTGGCGAGTTGCGCCTTGCTCAGGGCGCTTGCGGCCTTAGCTGCTGCGAGAGAGGCTTCGGACTGGTCGACCTGAGCCTTATAGAAATCGTCTTTGATGCGGGCGAGCACATCGCCCTTTTTCACGATCTGACCCTCTTTGACGGGAATATCGATGAGCTCGCCGGCCACTTCGGAGGAGATGCGCACCTCCACTTCGGGCTGCACTTTGCCGGTGGCGGTGACGATCTGTGTGATCGTCTTGGTGACCGCCTTGTCCGTCGTCACGGTAACGACTTCATCCCCGCCCCCTTTCATCTTCACGCCGACGACGACGAGGATCGCCACGACGAGGATGCCGCCGATGATGAGCCATAGTTTGAGTTTGCCGTTGCGTTTGCGCGCGGCCGCGTTCGGCACGGCTTTGGGGGAGGAAGACTGAGGCATGAGCTGGATTAGGATAGTACTGGTAGTACGGGTGAGCGAGAGACCGGGAGGGATGCAAGCTTGGTTCGGATCGCAATGCCATCAAGGGTTCACTGGCTGGCAGTTGCGAAATCAATCTGCGTCCGGCTGGGTTGGAAAGCCTTGGTGAAGAGGAGTTCCGTTGCAAGCGGATGGTTTCGATGCAGGCGGATAGAGAGGAGCCACCTTGCGGAAAGCTCCTCCATAACCACAACGAGCAAACTATCATGCGCCGACATCAGCCCCAAACGGGCGGAGGCACCGCCCCTACGAACAAAGACGGCGGCCAAAACAGCCTTGCGGAGCCACGGCGGCGCATAGAAGGAAAACACATGGGGAAAAAGAAAGTTACAGGAGAACACCGCACTGCATGACGGGGCAGACGGCATCTTGTCTCACATTTTCCTGATCACCCCCAGGCATGGGACAGGAAAAAAGGAACCCGACCACGCTCTTCGTGCCGCTCGGCTCGCGATCCGAAAGGCTCCCTTCCGCTTGCACTCTTATGCCCTTGCGCCACTTACGCTCTGGACTAGCCGCGCTTGGACATCTGGAACAACTCCACTTCATAGCCCTCGGGGGCGTCGATGAACGCGATGGTCAAGCCGCTCTTGGTGACCGTGGGCCCGTCGCTGAGCGGAAATCCTTTCCTGGCGGCCTCGGCGGCGAATTGGTCCAGATTCTCCACCTCGAAGGCGATATGCATGAGGTCGGGCTGCACTTGCACGGGCGGTGTTCCCGCAGGCATCTGGCAAAGTTCAATTTCCTCCTCGCTGTTCGGAGTGCGGAGGAAGGCAAGTCGGGCTCCCCGGGGGGAAGTGCCGCGGCGCGCACAGGTAAGTCCGAGCACGTGTTCGTAGAAATGAACGCTGCGTTCGAGATCGTCCACTCGCATCCGGGTGTGAAGAAGCTTGGTGACAGGCATGGGGCTTAATGTGGCCCAGGCGGAAAATGCCGCAACTATCGAGTTGCCGGATCTGCGTCCGCGGTCTTTGGCTGTCTCCGGATCTCGATTTTGCACTTGCAGAAAATCGAAGCCTGGTTTTCATTTGCATTGTAATGCAAGTGTCAAAGGACAAAAAACCTCTCGCCCCGGATTCCGGCGCCTGCTGCTGCGGGCTCGCCGCACATCTGCCGCCCAAGCTGTTCAAGGCCCTGTCGGATCCGAAGCGCCTGTCGTTGTGTGTCCGCCTGGCAGAGTTGAGGAAGCCGTGCACCGTGGGGCAGATTGCCGAGGGCAGCGATGTCGATCTCTCGGTGGTATCCCGTCATCTGGCGATCCTGCGCGATGCCGGGATCATTGAGTGCGAGAAACGCGGCAAAGAAGTGTGGTGCGGCGTGAAAACGACCACGGTCGCCGACGTGCTGCGCACCATCGCCGACGCATTCGAGGCTTGTTGCCCTGCTGGAGTGGAGGGCAACCCCTTCTGCGATAAACCCGTCACCCAGCCGACGGGGCCAAAGCGCCGCAAGCGCCACGGAGGATAGCGGGAGCTGGGAAACGCCAAAGAATTCACGCGCAAAGGCGCATCCATCATATGCACAATTGCGCAAACAACCAAACCTAAAATCCAAATGAAATCGAATGCAGATACGAAAGCTCAGCCCAACGAAGTCAGGAAATCCGTTTCCAAAGCTTACGGGGAATTGGTCTCAAGCAGTTGCTGCGGCAGCCGCGCTCAAAAGGGAGCCGTGGTTGAGTTCAGCGGTTACAAGCCGGATGAACTCGCCTCCTTGCCGGATGAAGCGGTCGTGAACTCCTTCGGCTGCGGAAACCCGGTGGCATTGGCCGGACTCAAGCCTGGCAATGTCGTCCTCGACCTTGGCTCCGGCGCCGGGATCGACCTTTTGCTGGCTGTGAAGAAGGTCGGCCCCACGGGCCGGGTCATCGGTGTGGACATGACCGATGAGATGATTGCCAAGGCCCGTGAGAACATCCGCAAGGCGGGATACTCCAATGTCGAGGTGCGAAAGGGAATCATCGAGAAACTGCCTGTGGATAACAGCTCGGTTGACTGGGTTATCTCGAATTGCGTCATCAACCTCTCTCCCGAAAAGCCCAAGGTGTTCAGCGAGATCGCACGCGTGCTTAAACCCGGCGGGCAGATGCTCGTATCGGACATGGTTGCCCATGATCTGCCTGCGGAGCTGCGAACGCTCCCGGCTCTTTACAGCTCCTGTATCGGCGGCGCGATTCCCGAGGAAGACTATCTGGCCGGCTTGCGCGCTGCAGGCCTAACGGACGTAAAAGTTCGGGACCGGCTCGTCTACGACGTCGATCAGCTTTACGCTTTCGCCATCTCTGCATATGAAGAGAACCCATCAGTGTTGGCCCAACTGGCCTCATGCGCCTGCACTAGGAATCTGAAGACGAAATTGATCAAACCGGAGTTGCGCAAGCTGGCGAAAACGGTGGAAGGAAAGATCTGGAGCGCGAAAATCTATGCCCGGAAACCGCTCTGACTGCGTCTAGGACGCTCTGAGAAATGATCGGCAACAGAACTGCCTGCCAGCGATCCTGTTGCCTTCCCTTCGTCCATGAGCTTCCAAGCCAGAAATACCTGCCTCTGTTGGCCTTGCCAAACCCTTACGATTAAAGATTGGAATAACAGACGGTGTTTTACCCATCGCGTCTTCCCGCGTATCGCGCGGAATCTCGCCTCGCTTTGCATCCGCACGGCGCAAAGCTGCGTAGAAGTGGTCAGAATCAATCACTGGAGGTTCCCGCAATGAAAACCTATCTCACCCTCGGCACTCTGTTCCTTGCCCTCTTCCTCGCCACCGTCGTCCCCGGCGCGGCGCAAAACACCCCGGCCGCGACTGAAGCCCGGCACGATCTCATGATCGTGGTCGTCGAGTCACTCAGCCATGGTTCGAGTGAGTACAACGAATTCAACCGGATCGACCGGGTGTTCACCGAAGTCTTCGAACAGCGCAAATGGCCGGTGAAAATCAAAGTCGAGCGCTTCGCCGCCAATTCCCCGGCGTATGAAACCGAACTGCGGATTTTCTACCAAGGCATCCGCAAGGAAGAAATAGACGATCTGACCTTCCGTGCCTGGATGACATTCAACGATCACGGGAAGAAACATGATTTCGGCATCGTCCGGTTCAAATTCTACCCGCGTCCCGGTCAGCAGAGGGAAGACGCCCTCGAAGCTGCCGTCCGCGGGGCGGCGGACATCGCCGCCACGAAGATCGAAGCCATCCTCTTTCCGAAGCCAGACGGCAAGAAGCCTTGAAGCCCGATTCCGTCCCGTCTCGTCGTGTCGTCCCAGCCTGAGAACGAAGCCGTCGTTGAAGAGGCCCGCCTGCTCGCACAGACGGGCGCGGGTGATCGCGAGGCATTCCGTCTGCTCTATGCCCGCTACAGCGCCCCGTTGTTCTCGCTGGCCGTCCGCCTCGTCGGCAACACCGGCGATGCCGAGGAACTGCTGCAGGACGCCTTTCTGAAAATCTGGCGGAACGCAGCCTCTTACGATTCGCGCAAGTCGCGCCCGTTCACCTGGGCCGTGACGATCATGCGCCGCACCTGCATCGACCAGTTGCGCAAACGCCGGCACACCCCCGTTACCACGCCTCTTCTTCCCGGCAACGTCGCAATTCAGGACTATTCCACAGGCGAGACTGTCCGGCGTGCAACCGAGGCTCGCGAAGACTCCGAACGCCTGCTCGGAGCGCTCGCGGAGATCTCCCCAAACCAGCGTCGCGCCCTCGAGCTCGCCCTCTTCTCGGAGATGACCCACGCCGAGATCGCGCAGCGCCTCGAGCAGCCGGTCGGCACCGTCAAATCTTGGATCCGCCGCGGATTGCTCGACCTCCGCAACACCCTAACCGATCCCTCACTATGAACCCGCAACTCGAAGAGCTCGCCTGCTTCTACGTGCTCGACCAGCTCGACGTGCGCGAACGCGCCGCCTTCGAAGCCCGCCTGCTGAACGATCCTCAGCTCGCCGCACTCGTGCGCGAACTCGAGTCCGCGCTCGCCCGGCGTATCCAAGCCCTGCCGCAGCATCCGGTGCCTTCCGATCTGCTTGCTCGCATCGAGGCCCGCATCGACCGTCTTCCTGCCGGTGAAACGCCGTCACCCGCACGCACCGCCGCGCCATTTTGGATTTCGATCGCACGCTGGGAAATCGCAGCGGTCATCGCGATCGGCGTCGGCACGATTGCGATCCAGAGCTTGCGTCACGTGCCCGCGACGGCCGAGCGCCCATTCATGATTATCGTCGGGCTCGATTCGGGGACAGGCACACTCACCGAGCTGCCGATGCAGGAACACCCGCGAAATGCCGATGCCCGCTTTATCCAACTTGCTTCTCTCGCCGAACAATTCTGGGAAAATCCCGAAGCCTTGCCGGTCAAATCGGGTTCCAGCGGCCAGAGCGGGCGCGGCTACGCGCTCTTCGATCCCGGAAGCAACCAGGGTTTCATCGCCATCCAGCAGCTTCCTGGCATCGAGCAGGGCAAGCGTTGCCACCTCTGGATTCTCGATATCGCCTCGGGTCAGACCCGCGAAGCCGGCATCCTCCCTCTCACCGACTCGAACCGCGGGCTCTATTTCTTCTCCGTCGAACCAGGCACCGGCGCGAAGCCCGAGCGCCTGGACTTCTTCGTGACCGCCGAGGACGGCGCCTCGCCCAAGTTGACCCAGCCCCGCGGTAAAGTCGTCCTTGGCGGCAAGCGAATCTGAAGAGACTCGTGAATAACCGACGAATCCGGTCCATTTAACCGCGGAAACCCTGAACCGGCGGATGCCCTCAGGGCTGTGTTTCGACCTGCATCTGGATATCCACGCTCACACGCACACCTTTACAGTCGAAGTGGAAGATGTAGCGATGCGCGGTCTTGATCGAGCGAACCGAAAGGCCGGTGCCGCGCACGATCGTAGGCACGGTGAGCTTGCAGGGAAAACCCACATCCGAGAGCGAGTTCTTGAAACCGCCCACCGTCATGTTGGTGATCTCGCCGATGACATCGTTGAGCGCCTCGGTGCCGCTCATCATAAGCTCGGAGACATCCATTCCGAGCATGGCGCAAGCCACCTGTCTGCCGAAGGCTTCGGGCATGCATAGGTAAACCAAGCCGTTCACCTTTCCCACGAAGCCGACGTTTCCAATGATCTGGGGCACCCCTTCGGGAGTCGGCGCTTCAATCGCCGGAGCTCGTTCCACAAACACGATCGAATGCTGGGCCATCGTCCTGAATACGTCCTGTATCGATTGCACGAACGAGTTCTGGATCAGGGTATCGGTGAGTAGCAGCGGATCGGCCATGTTGATGGGGTTGCACAAATCGGGCTAGCTTGCCCCGCCTGTGTCTGCAGTGACTGTGGATTCTGGCGTTCCACTTGCAAGCCTTGGCCTCGCGAGGCATGGCATTTCTTGTCAGTCCGGCGGCGGCATCCTCTCGATGTCCTGAAGTTTGGCATCCGACCGCGACAATCTTCTCACAACCCCAGACGGCGCTTTGCCTCATCGAGAGTGAGGCCGGAAACCTTCACCACTTTATGGCGCGACGCATCGCCC
>JBAZHQ010000066.1:0-14863 GCA_041652235.1 Opitutaceae bacterium
CCAAACCACCTTCCGCCAGTCATCCCAAAGGGCCAGCCCCGGAAACCGCTTATCCGTCTCTATCTGCTGTTCCATCGGGCTCATCGACTTGAGCCATTCGTAAGCGCTATCCGGTGTCTCTGTGCCCCGCTGTTGCTCGGCGGCATGGACCTGTTCGAGACGTCCGAAGCATCTCCAATGCAGGCGCACGGCCTCCCGATATGCCGCGCCCGGCTCGGCCGTCGCAGTGATCAGCAGATAGTATGAGTTCACTCGCGCAACATCGTCCGTCCACGTGCGGGTCCGGTCCGGTTCAAAGACCGAATGATAGGCCATGCGCGCCGGCACAAAACCGACGGACAGCGTGGGACCGGCGGGAACGTCCAGATCCAGGGAATGATTGCACTGTTGCAGTGTCTTGCGATCCAAGACCCCGACATCGGGAACGATGCCGAAGGCCAGCGCCCCCGATTGAACGAGGATCAGCGGAGCCTTGTATTGCGCGTCCGGGATATACCCTCCCACGGAGGGAGCGAAACTCCAATCCGGTTGGTGCGAAAATCTGAACCTGTCGACAAATGCGTGAAGCTTCACCTGCGCGGTCGGCTGGAGCCTGGTGGTCACGTAAAGCCACGGTCCTTGGCTGCAGAGTCTCACATTGCGGATCACCTGATGCCCGCCGACCGCAAATTCCTCAACCAGCTCTTTGCCATCGGAAGCAATCTTCAGCACGTTTCCCGGAACAATGGCCTGGTCTTCGCCAATCACAGCGCTCGGACCCGTTGCCCCACCATCTGCGGCCGTAGCGATCTGCATCCATTGCCCTTCGCTGCGAGCAAGATAGCGTTCATGCAACTGCCCATCCGCGATCCATGCCTCCACGCGGACACGTTCGTTGCTGAGGATAATTGGAGAACTCGGACTCATCTGTGTTTCGGATCTGGTTGTTAGAGTGGAAAAACTAAAAATGACTAAGATCAATACCCAGTTGGTGCGCATTGCAGCATGATTAGGTTTCGCGCGTGCCTGCGGGCAAGCAGAATAGTGTCTCCATAATTCCGAAACCCGACTAAAAAACCGCGCCTTGTTCGAGCGCGGTTTGGTGAGTCTGCCTATTGCGGCGGTTGAACCGGCTCGGCCGGTTTCTCGACCTTCTTATCCTTCTTCTTTTGCTCTTTCTGAAGGCAGCGCTCGCAGGCTTTTCCTTCCTTTGCGGCAGCCTGACAGCAAGCCTTCTTGCACTGTTTCCCCTTTGCCTCCGCCTTTAGGCAGCAAGCGGGTTTCTGTGGAACCGCCCCCTGCTCTGCTTCAGCGGCAAATCCGGCGAGCGAGAAGGAAACGACGATGGCAAGTACGGTTATATATAGTTTCATTGTGTATTAAGTTTTTAACCTTATTCAGATTTGCCATTCTTCCCTGGGATGCAAGCCGGAATCGAATCTATCTGTGTTTTTATCGAATCGGTTCAAAACCGAATCCAGCCCTGCATTGCGCACCCCATGCGCCCTCTATTCGCGGCGGTAACGGCCGGGCGTGGTTTGATAAGCTGCGCGAAAGAGGCGGTGGAGCTGGGCGGGATTCTCGAAACCGCAGTCGAGGGCGATCTCGGAGACCGACCGCGAGGTCATGCGCAAGGCATGGGCCACGTAGCGCAGTCGTGCCTCGTTGATGATCTGCGAGGGAGTCTTGCCCAGATGACGCCGGCAAACGCGGTTGACGTGTTCATGACAGCGCCCGGCCACCGCCACGAAGCCGGACACTCCCCTCGAGAAGATCTCAGGCTCCTGCATCTGGATCAGGGCGTTTTGCAGCCAGTCGGGCAAATCCGCCGTCGCGGGTGCAAAGGTGGCGCGCTGGAGAGCGCGGTTCCAGATCCCGAGCACAATCCGGTCAAGGTGGAAAAGGCTGTGCCCGCTCGAAGCGAGATCGCGCGCCTCCTCGTTCAGCCCATCCAATTCGGCGCGGGCAAGCACGCGGCGAGTCGGATACCCGTCCTTTGGGTACAGGATTCGCACTTCCTCAGGGTACGATTGGCTCAGGCGAACGAAAGCCGCCGGCGCCAAAGCCAGATTGGTTAAGGCAAAGCCGCCGCGCCCGTGCCAGGGCCGCAGTTGGTGGACATCGCTGGGACGCAGCAGGAAAAGAGTTCCCGTCTCCAGGCGCTCCTCGGTGCCATTAAGAACGTGTTCGCATTCGCCACGCGTGATCCAGAAAATCTCCGGATAGTTGTGCGTGTGGCACCCCGGCAGCCGGTTTCGCGCCCATTCCACAGTAACGAGGTTGAAATACGGGCCTTGTTTCGTGCGTTCGGAAAAGCGCAGTAGGAGCGGTCTTTGCATGAATTTAATAGCTGTGTCCGCCGTAGCCTCGTGCGAAGGAGGGCACGGCATCTTGTCGAATCGCGCAACCGGCGAAGACTGGTGCGCCCGGCGGGGATCGAACCCACATCATCGGCTTCGGAGACCGATACACTATCCATTGTGCTACAGGCGCTACTCAAGTCCTACCTGCCATGAGAACGGTTGGAGTTCAGAGCTTGAATTTCGGAGTGCAAGGAAAAAGCCGTTCGAGCGCACAGCATGTTTTTGAGCGATGGGCCGATTTCTACTCAATCCGATCTTCGCTTCTTTGCTTCTTTGTGTTCAACATGTCTCGTTGGGCTGGGACGAAGCCCCGCTAATGTTTCTTGTTGCCATCCGATTGCGCATCTAGGATCTCAATACACAGCCAAAGATCACTCCGCTCATTGTGACGCTCTTCGATCGATACCTCCTTCGCGAATGGTTCCAGATCATCGGCCTGGTGATCGCCGCCTTGTTGGGTCTGCTCATGGTGAACGTCTTGTACACGGACCTGCCGCCCCTTCTCCAGGCAGACGCGACGCTCGTCGATGTCCTGGTTTACATCGGTGTGACGATCCCCAGTTTCCTGTCGCTTCTCCTGCCCCTGACTCTGCTCGTATCGGTCCTCTATGTTTTCGGGCAGATGCACAAGAACCATGAGTTCACGGCGATGCGCGCCGCCGGAGTGAGCCTGCTGCGCATTTCCATGCCGGTTTGGTGCATCGGTCTGATCTGCTGCGGAGTATCGTGGTGGCTCAACTCCGGGATTGTTCCCTGGTCAACCGAGAGGTCGCGCATGATCCGCGAGCAGCTCGAATTTCGCCAGCAGTCGGGCGTGCAGGGCGCGGATCGCATCGGCGCGGTCAACAGCGTCTCGTTCGACAACAGGCGGTCGGGACGCATGTGGTTCATTAACCGCTACAGCAAGTTTACCCAGAAGGCTTACGGCCTCACCCTCTCGTATCTGGACGTCTTTCGCCATGAGAAACGCAGGCTCGTCGCCGCGCAGGCATGGCGCAAGCCCGACGGCGCCGGCTGGATTCTGCGCCAGGGTCGCGAACTCATCTTCGACACTTCCACGGGCGAAGTCGTGCGGAATCGGCCTTTCGCGGAGATGGCCTGCCCTGAGCTCGACGAGGATGCGGGCCTTATGCTGCTTATCGATCGCAAGCCCATCGATCTTTCGTTCTGGGAACTCGCCCGATTGATCGACCATCTTGAGGATACGCGCAGTCCCACGCTCTCCAAGTACGCCGTGCGCTATCAGAGCCTGCTGGCCGACACGCTCGCACCCTTGATCGTCATCGGTCTCTCCATACCGTTTGCAGTCTCGGGAGTGCGGGTGAATCCCGCAGTGGGAATGTCGAAGTCCATCGGTCTCTTCGTCCTGTATTACCTCTTCGCCCAACTTGGCGGCTCCCTTGCCGCAAAGGGTCTTCTTACTCCGGTTGAAGCCGCCTGGCTGCCCAGCCTCGCCATGGTCGCGCTCGCCGCCTGGCTGGTAGTCCGACTGCGGTGAGTTTCAATCGGATGGCCACAAAAAGGCACTAAAAGAATCCGAGACTTCGATTATATCCGTAGCGCGCCTATAGGCGCATTTTAGATTAGGCATCCATCTCTGAGTTTTTTGTGCCTTTTCGTGGCGATTCTCGGCGGATTGGAGAAAATGTTTCGTCATTAAACCTGTTCGCTTGCTGAATCCCTATAAATTGAATGTAAATTAAACCCGATGAAGCTTTCCAAGAAAGGCGAATATGCTCTCCGCGCCCTTATCGATCTGGGGATCGCAGATCTCGTGGGCCGTAATTTGGTGAGAGTGTCCGAAATCGCCGGGAAAGAGAAAATGTCGGTGAAGTTTCTCGAGCAAGTCATGCTCCAATTGCGGGAAGCCGGCTATGTTGGAAGCGAACGCGGCAAGTTCGGAGGTTACCGTCTGGCCAAGCCCGCTGCGAAAATCTGTCTTGGCGAAATCATTCGCCTCATCGATGGCCCCCTTGCCCCTATCGGTTGCGTGTCCCAGACATCGTATGTGCCGTGCTCTTGTCCCGATGAAGCGCATTGCGGCCTGAGGATGGTGATGCTGGACGTGCGCAACGCAATCGCCGGCATCCTCGACCGCTACACGCTGGCCGATGTCGTCGATGTCACAACACGCAAGATGCGCCGCAACGGAGTGAGCCTTCCCTTCTCGGAACCCCCACCCGGCGGAACCCGCCGTCAATCGGCAACACGCCGTTCCGACGGACTCATGGAAGAGTTGCTTGGAGAATACAGCATATGAAAACACCCTCCATTGTTTCCCCTTCGCTGCGATTCTTCCACTCGTTCTGCATCGCAGTTGCAGCCTTGGCCGTCTGCCTTTCGACCCGTGCAGAGAAACAGATCCTCCGCGTCGGCTACTTCCCCAATGTCACGCACGCCCAGGGAGTGATCGGTGCGCACACGTCACGTGAGCAGCACGGATGGTTCGAGCAACGCCTCGGTCCGGATGTCACCATTCAGTGGTTCGCCTATAACGCCGGCCCAAGCGCCATGGAGGCTATCCTGGCCAACACCATCGATCTTACGTATGTGGGGCCGAATCCCTCGTTGAACACCTACATTCGTTCTCGGGGAAGAGAGATCAGGGTAATGGCAGGCTCTGCCGAGGGCGGCGCTGCATTGGTCGTCGCGGGCGATGGCCGGATCAAGGTTCCCGCCGACTTCAAAGACCGGCGTGTGGCAACGCCTCAGTTGGGCAACACGCAGGACGTCGCAGCGAGGGCCTGGCTTGTTAAACAGGGCTTCAGAGTGACGCTCACAGGAGGCGATGTTCTTGTGATCCCGACGGCGAACCCCGATCAGCTCGCCTTGTTCAAGCAGGACAAACTCGACGCGGTCTGGACCGTGGAGCCCTGGGTCTCCCGCCTTGAGCAGGAGGCGGACGGCAAGGTTTTCATCGAACAAAAAGATGCCCTCGTCACGATTTTGGTTGCCCGCGCGAGAGCGCTGGAATCCAAGCGCGACCTCGTCGACAAGTTTGTCAAAGCCCACAGCGAACTCACTTCCTGGATCAATCAAAATCCCGATGAGGCGCGCGCTATCGTACGCGCCGGTCTGAGCGCCGAGGTGAAGCGCGAGATCTCGGCAGGCATCGTGGCTTCTTCATGGAAGAGGCTTCGTTTTACCGACCAAGTCTCGCAGAAACAGTTCGATGCCCTGGTGGTGGATGCCCAGAGCGTCGGCTTCCTCCGCGATGCCATCCCGCTGGATCGCCTCTTCAGCAGAAAACCATGACCCTCCAGGCTGAACTCCAAAACGAGCTGTCGTCCAAGCTCTCGGTCCGGCATGTGAGCAAGCGTTTCCATTCCGGTTCTCGAGAGATCCATGCGCTCGACAATATCTCCCTGGAGATCGGCGAAGGAGAGTTCGTCTGCCTGGTGGGGCCCAGCGGTTGCGGCAAATCCACCCTGTTGAGCATCATCGCAGGCCTTGAGAGCTCGGATTCCGGAGAATTGCTCACCGATGGCGTGCCCATCCGATCGCCCGGACGCGACCGCATGGTGATGTTTCAGGAATCCGCCCTGTTCCCCTGGTTGGACGTGCTCGACAACGTGCTTTTCAGCCTGAAGCTCAAACCGGGGCTCAGTTCCAAGGAACGACTCGATGTCGCGAGATTCTACCTGAAACTCGTGGGTCTTGAGAAGTTCGAGCAGGCCTATATTCACGAGCTTTCAGGAGGCATGAAGCAGCGCGCGGCGCTTGCCCGCGCCCTGGCGCCGAATCCGCGGGTTCTTCTCATGGATGAGCCTTTCGCCTCCCTCGACGCCCTCACCCGCGAACAGTTGTACGGCGATCTCCAGCGGATCTGGTCCACGCGGCGCAAGACCATCGTATTCGTGACCCACAATGTCCGCGAAGCCGTATGCCTCGGCGATCGGGTCGTGCTCTTCTCGCCGCATCCCGGCCGCATCCGCGAGCAGTACGCGATCAATCTGCCGAGGCCCCGAGACATCAACAGCGTGAGCCTCGCAAAGCACGCCACCGAAATCATGAGCGCATTGAAGAGCCATGTGGCCGAGGTCGGGGAGGAGGTGGCCGAATGAGACGCACGCTTCAGGCCATCGTGTTTTTTGCGCTTCTCATCGCGGTTTGGGAAGCCTTGGTGCGTGCGGAACTCTGGTCGCCGGTCCTGGTTCCCTCGCCGGGCAGCGTGGCGCGTTATCTGTGGCTGGCCGCCCGCGACGGCACGCTCGCCAGCGCATCGCTTGTCACGATCAAACGCCTCTTTCTCGGCTATGCCTTCGGCGTCCTTCTCGGACTTCCGCTCGGACTGCTCACAGCCCGCTTCAAGATTCTCGGCGACACCCTGGGCCTTATTGCGCTCGGGCTGCAGACTCTGCCGAGCGTATGCTGGGTGCCTCTCGCGTTGCTGTGGTTCGGGCAGACCGAGACCGCCATGTTCTTCGTCGTGGTCATGGGGACGCTCTGGTCGATGATCATCGCCACCGAAAACGGCGTGAAGAACGTGCCGCCCATCTATTCCCGCGCCGCCCGCACCATGGGCTCGAACGATCTGCATACCTGGTTGTTTGTCATGCTTCCCGCCTCACTGCCTTTCGTTGTCAGCGGCATGAAGCAGGGCTGGGCCTTCGCCTGGAGGTCACTGATGGCTGCCGAAATTTACGTGACGATCCTCAGCGGCTTCGGCCTGGGACACCTGCTTCACTACGGACGTGAGCTTCAAGCCATGGAACAAGTGATCGGAATCATGCTCGTGATCATCCTGATCGGCCTGCTCGCGGACAAAATCCTCTTCTCCCCCTGGGAACGTTTCCTCCACACCCGCTGGGGCACGGCGAAGATGTGAGGAGCTGCCGCAAGTCGGTCAAACCGAGGCTGTCGGCAGACGGCTTTCAGCCATAATTCCGCAGACTGAATGGCCACGAAAAACATAGCGCGGCAGAGCCGCAACCAAAGAGGCCAGATGCCAGAAGCCGGAAGCCAGAGTCAGCAGGGAGGTCGGAGATCGGAGGTCGGCGTCACTCTGCGCCACTGCGTCACTGCGCGAGAATGGATTGGATGGTTGGGGATCGGTTCTGTCCGTCTCGGATTTCCTCTCAGCCTGAGATGAATTGTAAATACTGTAGTACAATAACCACAAAAATAGGAAGTTAGTGAATCCGTGAGGCTTTCGGATCACTCACCTACCGGGTGATTGCTCCAAATTCTACATGTCTTTGTTTTGGTGTTTCTTATGTTTTTTGTGGCCATGCAACTGCGTTTTCTAGGTTCATAGACCGGAATTAACAGGGATAAAAGGGATGGAAGGGATAGGAACCCGGTGTGCCCGCGTGTGTCGCCCGGGCTCACCCGCAAAAACCAGGTCGGTTAATATAATATAACCCAAACCAAAGGCAGGTTCTCACTGCGGAGACTCGGAGGGTGAACAAACCTGAATGGATTTCATATCCTTTTCATCCCTTCCATCCCTGTTAATCCTGCCTTGGGACGAACAAGAACACCTGAACTTAAAGCTTTTAACTTACATCTTATAGCCTCTTTGGTTGCGGTTCTGCCGCGCTATGTTCCTTGTGGCTATGCAACTGCGCTTTCTAGATGAATTGTTTCAGTCCCCAAGCCGTCGTAGGGGTTGAAGCAAGTTCGATGCCTTCATTTCCAGCTTGGTATAGGCTTGGAATTCGGCCTCGTCGTTTTTTCTAATTGCCCGCAACAAGTGGCTGTAGCCATCCAATTTGATATTCACAAACTCGACCAGCATCTCCCGACGTTGGCATGTTAGGCGCTCTGGGGTGAGGTTGAGCGCACCAATCCTTCTGCCAAATTCTGCATAGAAAGGCACCAAATCCTTCTCGATTAGTTGAATATAATCCGCGGCATTATCTTCCTCTTTTCGAAACCGCTCATGTGCGGCATTCTCTCGTGCGAGGAACTTGGCTTCCTGTGGTGCGAAATTCTCCACCGCCTTTTGCCAGGCCAATTCGTCTTCCACAACATACTGATACCGGGGGGCGACAACGAACCCAATACCCACCATGATGAACAATGCCAGAGTCGCCCAGATGAGGCGCCGACCCATCTGTGTGGTCCGGGAAGACACAGTCAACGGCAACGCACAGATCCATCCGAAGATCACACCCGAGACGAGGCCGCCGATGTGCGCTGCGTTGTCGATTCCGGGATGCACGAAGCCAAATAACAAATTATAACCGGCAAAGGTAAGAGTACTCTTCATCAACGGCTGATATACAGGACGCGGTAGAGCATGCTTTTCCCTGAGCATATAGCCAAGCAGCGCGCCATATACTCCAAATATGGCTCCGGAGGCGCCGGCGCTCCATATCTTGTCGCCATGCCAAATCAAACTGAGCAATCCGCCGCCGACTCCGGCTGCAAGGTATGTAAACGTATATAAGACACGCCCCAGCAGTCTCTCCACCAAATGGCCCGCTTGAAAAAGCGCCCACATGTTAAGCGCGAGATGGATGATTCCGTAGTGAAGAAAAATGCTCGTGATTAGCCTCCACCATTCGCCATTGGTGGTGGCGGCGCCGTTGTTTGCACCATAGCGGATATAGGGCGTGAGATCGGTCACATCGACCCATCCGGCACCGAGCAGCCCCGCCATCATCAGAAATACGACAATATTCGCGCCGATCAGTATATTGGTTACGGAAAACGCTGGATGCTCTGCGCCAGGCAGTTGCTTCAGTCGCATGGCAAAGTCGCAACTGGCGATAAAATCATTATCGAGCTTCTTTGGCAGCAACTCCGCTATGGCACCTGCCTCATCGGTGTTTCGACAGAAGAAAATAAAGGGCCGCTTCGATTTTCCGGACCGGCCCAGCGCCGTTGTGAATCGCACCGCCTTTCCGTCAACCACGACGTTTGTAATATCAGCCGCGCTAAAAATCAGTTCATGAATTCCACGAGAGAGAAATTCCCGTTTGTGCCCCGTAAAGCGAAACGCCAACGCATCGTATTGAACGCTAAGGGTTCCGCTACCCTTAAGATCCTGATTATATACTTGTCCTGCGAACGTCTGATATTCGACAGGAAATGAGATTTCAGCGACCTGTGGCTGCAATTGAGGTTGTTCGTCACTCATAACTTAGAAATGGGTGGTCAATTTGAGAAGCAGTCTTCCTAATTACGTACGCTCCTAATTTTGTGGGGAATTGTTCTTCCCGTATGTTTAACGGTGATCCGTGACGGGCGATGGCGCGACGGGTTCGGTCTTGTCTCGGCATAGCAAAGCGACGACGGAAGCAGTCGGCGTGACAGCTCCCGGCGTTGCCTCTGACAGCTTGTTGAACCAAGCCGCTGGCGCGGCGGGGCGATGCACGTGTGGCATGGGGAAGGACGGAGCGTGGAGGACGATGGTTTGGGAGGCAAGACTCGGGGTCTATGTCCCAGAACAAAACCACCAGGAAGTCCGCGGGTGCTCCGGCGCCGCGCGCCTATCACTATGATTCCCTGCGCCTGCTCGATGAGGCGTTGAAGCTTCGCAGCCTCGCGGCGAGGTCGCGAGAAGAGTACCATCGCTATGTTCGCAAGCTGGCCGAGCGGGCTCAGTGCGATCCGCCGTTAGCTTCAGGCGTCTCCCAGAGCCCCGGCTGGAAATACAATCCGCATAAGTCGCTCCGCTCTGCAAGGTGCTTGCCCCAGGCTTGTTCACCAGGGTCGTGTGACGGCTAGCACGTCACACAACCTTCAGAGTTCGGCTTCTTTTTCCGATAGAGCACATGTGGACGCAGCGCATGATTCTCGGGAAGAGAAGGATGCAGAAAATCATCGAGCGGGTCGCGCGCAAATCCCAAACGCTCCATCAATCTTCTTGATCGCATATTTCCATGCGTCGTGAACGACACCAACTCGCTAAGGTGCAAAGTGCTAAACGCATACGTCTCCGCCTTTCGAGCCGCGCTAAACGCTATGCTTCTCCCCCAGTATTCTCGGGCAAACCTCCAACCAATCTCGACGCACGGTGTGAATGTGGTGGTAAACGTCGGCTCCCATAATCCCGTAAAGCCGGCAAACCGTCCGTCAACTTCGACCACCCATAAACCCCAGCCGCGTCTTTCAATCGCCTCCCGATATCGGGCAAGTGCGGCACGTGACTCGTCAGATGAAAGTGGACATGGGAAAAAACGCATGACCTCCGCGTCAGCGTTCATCGCTGCAAACGGCTCTAGATCCGAGTCATTCCACTGGCGTAAGATGGTAGGCTGTGACATTTTGCCGAACAGTGTTATTAGCCTCAGGAAAGTGAGGCCAGGTGGTGGAAGGCGGGGGATGTAATGGCGATTCTGATGATGCTTATCCCACTACTTGTCAAGGGATAGTAGAAGCTGGTAGCTCGTAGCTATTAGCTTGAGGCTATATCTTGCAGGAGATGGGGATATGATCATTTAGGTTATCGGATTGGCAAGGGATCGGGGGCATTGAAAGTAAGTCGGCGGACTTTGGCTTTGCGGGAAATCTGACTGAGCTGTTTTCATGTGACGGTGGACGGGGAGGTCGGCCGGATCGGAATACAGGCCATTTTTAACCACGGAATACACTGAGCACACGGATTCGGATTGGTCTCGCGCGGAGGAAAGACAATCGGACTTCTATCCCTTTCATCCCTTATATCCCTGTGAATTCATGTCTTCGATCGGGGTATCAATTCCAAGGCAGGATTAACAGGGATGAAGGGAATTCAAGGGATGGAGAATCGAACCTTCGTGCCTTTGCGTCTTCGTGCGAGAACCCTGATCGATGTGTTTCTCCGCATGGACAACGCCCTCTTTCCCCTTCCTACACCTCGTCGGGCTGGGGCGAAGTCCCGTTAGGCTAGAGGCTACAAGCTAAAGGCTACCAGCTACAAGCTCCCCAATCATCCTTCCGCACGGGCTTTGGCATCGGCCTCGATCAAGGCCTTGATGCGCTCAAGCTCGGCGGCCACCTTCACCTTGATGGCGGGGAGCTCGGCGGCGCTGGAAACATCGGAGCGGGCGAAGATATAGAATTTAATCTTGGGCTCCGTGCCGCTGCCCCGGGCCGCGAAGGTGGTGCCATCGGCCAAGGTGACAAAGTAGAGGTCCTGCTTCGGGATCTCCTCGCCGTCCGCATCGAAGAAGGTCTCGCGTCCGAAGTCCTGGAACTTGGAAACCGCAACGCTCCCGAAGCGTTTCGGGCTGTCCGTGCGGTAGGTGTCGAGGATGCGCTTGATCTTGGCCGCCCCGGAGGCGCCCTCGTAATAAATGTTGATGACGCCCTCAAGGAAGAAGCCGTTGCGAAGGTAAATCTCGTCGAGATACTCGATGACGGTGAGTCCGCGCAGCTTGGCCTGCGCGCAGAGCTCGGCCATCATGAGGCAGGCCGCGTTGGCGTCCTTGTCGCGCACGTAATCATTGGGCAGATACCCATAGCTCTCCTCGCCGCCAAAGGCGTAGAACGTGCTGTATTCCTGCAGCAGGCGGGCGCGGGTGGCGAAAGGAGTGGCGTCATAGTCGAGCACCCTGCCCTGCTTCTCGAGAAGCGCCTTCTTCAGCTTGTTCTCGTAACCGCGAATCTTGGCGGCGATCCACTTGAACCCCGTGAGCGTGTTGATGACCTTCACGCCGTGGCTGCGGCCGATGGCGTCCTGCAGGGAGGTCGTCACGAAGGTCTTCACGATCGCGACGCGGTCGGAGCCGTTCTTCGGAATCCAGCCGAGCTCCTTGTACTTCGAAAGGCGATACTCCATCATCAGCGAACCTATCTGGTTGCCCGTGATCAGCTCGATCTTCCCCTGCTTGTTGCGCACGGCGCAGCCCATGCGGTCGCAATCGGGATCGGTGGCCATGACGACGTCCAGCCCCTTGGCCTCGGCGAGCGCCACCGCCATGGCGAGCGCGGCTGCATTCTCGGGGTTGGGCGACTTGACGGTCGGAAAGCGGGCGTCGAAGGCCAGTTGCTCTGGCACCGGATAAACCTCGCAGCCGGCTCTGCGAAGGAGGGGAACACTCGAAATCGCGCCGGTGCCATGAATGTTCGTGAAAGCCACCTTCAAGGCGGCCTTCCTGCAAAGACCAGGATCGAGCATGGCCTGGTATGCCGCGTCCAGATAGGCGGTATCGGCGGAGGAGCCGAGGGTGGTCACATGGGATATATCCTTGGCAAGGAAGGCGCCCAGTTCGGCGAGCGGCACCTTGTTGACCTCGGCAACGATGCCCTTGTCGTGCGGCGGAACCACCTGGCCGCCGTCCTCGAAGTAGGCCTTGAATCCGTTGTCGTGCGGCGGATTGTGGCTGGCGGTGATCACGACGCCGCAATGCGCCTTGAGCCAGCGCACGCTGAAGCTGAGCTGCGGCGTCGAACGGGGCCCGTCGAAGATGGTGGCGGAACCGCCGAGCTTGGTCCAGGTGGAGGCGGCGAGCTCGCAGAAATGACGCGAGAAGAAACGGACATCATGCGCGATCACCAGCGAGGGCCGGGCCGGACGCCCTTCTTTCGCGAGGAAGGCGCTCACGTAGCGAAAAAGCCCGATCGTGGCCCGCACCAGTGTGAAATCGTTGAGCATGTTGGAGCCGATGGCGGCATTCGATGGCTCACCCTTCGGCCCGGGCGTCCCAATCTCGGCGGCGTTGCTCGTCACGCCAATCGTCCGTCCGCGCATTCCTCCCGTGCCGAATTCGAGGTAGCGATAAAACCGATCGTTGAGCTCAGCCCAGGCTTCCTTTGCCACCAGTTCGTCGATGCTCGCCACCGCCCAAGCCGGCAGCCCGGCATCGAGCCAGGCCGAGAGGTTCTCGGCGCTGCTGGGAAGCAATTTGCCCGCCTTGCCGGCGGCTGTTATATTTTGAAGCGTGCTCATGAAAGGAATCGAAAATGGAAACAGGGCGAAAAACAAGATCTAGCCGGGAAAAGACAACTGAATGGCCACGAAAAACACTAAAAATACCAAAAATACGACCCATCGAACTCCAATTCAGGCAATTGTCCTTTTCGTAGAACTATCTCCGAGTCTGTTGTTTTCTTGCGTGCATATTTCTTTCAGGAGTTCTCAATTTTATCTAATTCAGGAGTTTAACAGAAGGTAACGAAGCGCTTTTCTGAAAGGCCGCATTAAAGGATACGTTGGTTGCGTTCATCACCGAGACATCCGAGGTGGCATGACTTGAGACGCTTCGTTGTCTTCTGTTCAATCTGAATTGATCGGTTGGGTTTGGTTGCGGCTCTGCCGCGCTATGTTTTTCGTGGCAAATCGGCTTGTGGTTCGCGCTCCGGCTCAGCCGAGGTACAGGCCGTCGGCAATGGGGGGCTTCGGCGAGAGCCGTTTCCAGGACTCGGCGAAGGAATCCTCATCGTAGCCGAACAGCGGAGACACTTCGATTGTGGCAAAGGGCATCCCTGTGACATCCGTCCGGAGCGGGACGCCGTTTTTCTTCAACCAGCGCGCAGCCTGGCGCAGTTGATCGATTCTGCAGGTGGCGGGCGAATCCACTCCCTGGGCATTTTTCACAGGCGAGAAATCGTCGGCACGCAAAGTTTCAATGATGATGGGGTTCCTCGCAAAGGGCAAAGCATCGAAGACGAACATCTCGAATTTCACGCCATTTGCGGCTGCCGTGCTGACGGGATTCCCCTGCGCATCCACCGTCGGGATCTTCTTGTCCGCCCGGTGAAAAGGAAGCGAGTTCTCGCCGCCCGCCGCCATACGGCGCACAAACTCTCGGTCCAGCACGTGGATGGCGATGCTGCCTGCCAGATAGCGGAGTTGCCGGGTCGAAGGATCTATCTCCCTCTGCAGCGGAAGCGGAAGATCGGAGTATTCAACCACGACAAGCTTGCCGTGCTGAATGCAGAAGTGCCCGACCTTTTCCTCGGGATAGGCCTTCGGTATCATCTTGCTGGACATCTCCGACTTGCTCAGCACGTGCCATCCGATGAAGGAGGGGTCGATGCAACGCACCAGGGGATTGTCGACCTGGAAATAACTCAGCGTGTCGATGCCCTCGCTTTTCATCAGGTCGAGCGCGCCGCTGCGATCCAGGGCTCTCAGGGAGCCGCCGTGACCATCCGGGGACAGTGCTATCGAACCCTTGCTTTCAAGCATCACCTTGCCGTCAAAGCCCACGGCAGGCATCCGCCCCTGCCGGAAGAAATGAACCCGTCCGCGATCCAGGCCGAAAAATGCATTCCCGGAAAAGAAGCCCACCGTCGCCTCATGATTCTGGTGGCTCGTCATGATGAACCAGTGAATCGGTTTCCCGTACCGCAGTCCCGCAGCCTTGATCTTCTCCGCAAAGACCTGGAACAGGGATTTCTTCTTTAGGGGCGTGACGGCAAATGTTCCCTTGGGTCCGTCATAGCCAAGCCGGGTGCCCTGCCCTCCGGCAACCGTGAATGCCGCGACGCGACCGAGCTTGAGGGCTGCTTCTCCCGCCGCCTTCGCCCTGCTCCACATCGCGGCATCGCCGCCCCTCTCGGGCCGGGGAAAATAGGGAGCGGGGGCCAGATCCGTGAGATCCACACCCACGGCGGCGCGCTTGCTCACTAGGGTGCGCACCAGC
>JBAZHQ010000067.1:0-14798 GCA_041652235.1 Opitutaceae bacterium
TCTTCGCATCGTCCTTGCGCCGGGTATGGGTCATTTCAATGCACAGGCGGCTCATCTGCCTGGCAAACACCTCGGGCTCACCTGGCATCCTCTGGCATAACCCAGCTTGTCGGATCAACTTGATCGCTTTCAACAGGGTCGTCGCTACATCCCTCAACAGCACCCAGTCCACCGGAAAATGGATGTTCGCGTCCAGGCAGGTCGTGTCCACCAAGCACACGCTCGTATCGATAGCCCGATGGAGCCCAATCTCCTGACATCGATCGCTTTCTCCTCCCATCTCATGGACCACTTGCATCATCCAGCGCACCTGCTCCGCAGTGAAAAACTTCGTGGCCCGATCCAAAGTGCTCTTGGATATTCCTCGGATCCCATCAATATGGCGTACGCCGCAAAAGTCTGCCAATAAATCGCTCGATGCCACTGCCTTGCTAAATTGACGATACGATGGATTTCCCATCAACATGCGTAATGTTTCCACCCGCAGCGCCTTAAGCGCAAATTGCATCCGCGATCTTTGCTGCTTCGCGCTCGCCTGTTCGTATCCCTCCAGCGCAAAATCCATCGCCATCGACTCTAGGTGCCCTGTCTTCAGCACCTTATCCACATTATCCAACCGCTCTCTAAACTCACGGTAATCTTTATTGGCATAAACGTGAGTCAGATCTGGACGAAGCCAGCTCTGGAGACTAAGGGTTGGCGTGACGCTGCTGTTATTCGGTTCCACACCCAAATTATAGCGGGCGTTTTTTGGCCGAAGCCAGGTTTTTCACTTGGTTTCGGCCATTATCAATTTTACTTACTTATTGTATGTTAATTGCTTGCGTACTTGGGACAGGCTCTAAGCTACTCGTTCAGGTGGAGCAGGAAGATGACTGTCTGATTGCAAAGCTACGTGATGCAAAACTCGATGGCATTGTGGATCTGCATGAGCACGACCTGGGCGGGATGTTCAATGCACTACACACGCTTCTCAAAGGCGGAACCTGCATTAGCGCTCGCTATAAACAGACACTATTCGCGCGAAGCTCCAGGAAACGATCTTCACTAAACGGGTTAACGGGCACTGAAACGCTCATACTGGCATCCATCGGCGCCGGGTTTGGTAAGCATGAAATTGCTAAAGAAATGAGAGTCGCCGCATCGACAGTGCTAACCCACCGAAAAAGCATCATGCGAAAGCTCGGTGTACGCCGTGAAGCCGAGCTTGTTGTACACGCTTTCCGCCTGGGACTTGTAAAAGCCTCCCCCCACGGCGTCCATCGTCCGGGCTTCGAGGTGGCTCTCTCCGCCAGGAATCGATCACGAGGCGGTATTGTGTTGGCGAGGATAAGAAAAACACCCGCTTCCTAAAGCGCTAATAAAAGCCATCTAGCGCTCTATCCTCCCCTTATAAGGGGAGGTACTCCTATTGTCGCTTCGCGAGATTTCTGCTAAAAGCCCCGCGCCCGCCTGCCTATCTCCTCTGCCTTGGTTTCTCTTGGTCGCAGTCGCCCGCCAGCCCCCTTGCCCTGAGCATGTTTCCAAGATGCTCGATATCTTTATATTACAACTTCACGGCACGCACTGCCTCCACCTGTCTGTGACCGCCGATAAACGTCAAAAATCACGAGCCCTCCCCTGCCCGCCCATCAATTTCGTAGCATGAAAATCCCAGTGCGCTTGGTTGCCGCCCTTATCGCCATGTTGTTCTGCGCCAATGCATTTGCGCAGACTTCGATCACCCCCTCTAGTCAAGAGGTAGGTGCCGAGGTGGTGCCATACCAGCTTCTGGTGACTTCCAACGTGGCATGGACCGCGACCAAAAATGCTGACTGGGTGACGCTGTCACGCACCAGCGGGTGGTCAGATGGCAACATCCAGGTGACCGTGGCGGCCAACACGACGGGGGCGGACCGCAGCGCGACAATCCAAGTGAATGGGATAACGCACACGCTCACGCAACGAACGGCGAGCGCAGCGATTCAGGAATTATGGGGCTTCGGCGCATCGGGTTTCGGCGAACTAGGCGACAATATCTTGGCTGAGCGCTTGTTCCCCGGCCAAGTGGCAGCGGATATCAAGGCAATGGCGATCGGAGCAAGTCACACTCTGATCGTGAAGACGGATGGAAGCCTCTGGGGCACAGGTGGCAATTCCTACGGCCAGCTCGGCGACGGCTCGACAACCACCCGCACGAGCCTTGTGCAGATTCTTTCGGGGGGAGTGAAAGCGGTCGCTGCAGGCTATAATTACAGCTTGATTTTGAAGATGGACGGGAGCCTCTGGGCCATGGGGAAGAATGACCGCGGCCAACTCGGCGACGGCTCGACAACCGACCGCACAAGTCCGGTGCAAATCCTCTCGGGCGGAGTACAGACGGTGGCCGCAGGCTACGGTCACAGCCTAATCGTGAAGATAGATGGGAGCCTCTGGGCCATGGGTCGCAATTCCTACGGCCAGCTTGGCGACGGCTCGAAGACCGACCGAACAAGCCCGGTGCAAATCCTATCCAGTGGGGTGCAATCAGTCGCGACAGGCGACAGTCACAGCTTGATTGTGAAGACGGATGGAAGCCTTTGGACCATGGGATACAATTACTACGGCCAGCTTGGCGACGGCTCGACAACCGACCGCACAAGCCCGGTGCAAATTCTCTCGGGCGAAGTGCAGGCGGTCGCCGCAGGCTACGGTCACAGCCTAATCGTGAAAACGGATGGAAGCCTCTGGAGCATGGGTAGTTATTTCTACGGTCTTCTTGGTGCGCAGCATACGAGCCCGGCACAGATTATCTCTAGTGGAGTGCAAACGGTGGCTGCGGGTTATGATCATGATTTGATCGTTAAAACAAACGGGAGCTTGTGGGCCATGGGTAAGAATTTCTTCGGCGAGCTTGGCAACGGCACAAAGAGCGACTATACAAGCCCGATACAGATCATTGCTGGTGGGGTACAGGCGGTGGCAGCGAGCTGGTATTCCAGTCTGGTTCTGAAATCGGACGGAAGCCTCTTGGCCATGGGTAGCGGTTCATTCGGCGACGGGACAACGGGGCTGCGTACGAGCCCGATACAAGTTCTAGGTGGCGGGATACAAGCAGTCGCGGCTGGGGAGCATCACAGCCTGTTCGTAAAGGCAGATGGAAGCTTATGGACCATGGGTGACAATTACTACGGGCAGCTCGGCGATGGGACGACGAGTGATCGCACAAGCCCCGTGCAGATTCTCTCCAGCGGAGTGAAGACCGTGGCTGCGGGTTCGGGATATAGCCTGATTTTAAAAACGGACGGAAGCCTCTGGGGCATGGGAGACAACGGAGCTGGCCAGCTCGGCTACTCATCGCCAATTGATCGCACACATCCGGTACAGCTTCTATCGAGTGGGGTGCAAACAGTTGCGGCCGGATTTTTTTCAACTTGATCGTGAAGACAGATGGAAGCCTTTGGGGCATGGGCGATTACTTCAGCGGCCAACTCGGCTACGAAGCTATAATAAATGGCGGAAGACTCTCTCCCATGCCGATTCTCTCTGGCAACGTGCAAACGGTGGCGGGGGGCGACCAACATAGCCTGATCGTGAAAACCGACGGGAGTCTCTGGGCCATGGGCGACAACTCCGCCGGCCAGCTTGGCGACGGGACGACGACAAATCGCACGAACCTGGTCCAGATTCTCTCTGGCAACGTGCAAACGGTGGCGGCGTGCTACAAATACAGCCTGATCGTGAAGACAGACGGAAGCCTCTGGGGCATGGGAGACAATTCACATGGCCAGCTTGGCGACGGGACGACGACAAATCGCACAAGCCCGGTCCAGATTTGTCCTAGCGGAGTGCAAGCGGTAGCGGCGCGCTATTACCACACGTTGATTTTGAAGACGGACGGGAGCCTGTGGGCCATGGGCGAGAATGGGAGCGGTCAGCTCGGTGACGGGACAACAACAAATCGCACGAGCCCCGTACTCGTTGCGATGAATGTGCGAAAGATCGCTGCCGGAGGTAGCTATTCGATGATCGTAGCCAGCGGCGACATCAGTTTGCACGCACCCGCTGTCACCACCCATCCTGCGAGCCAATCGGTCGCGGATGGTACCATCGCCTCCTTCGGCATGGCGATTTCGGGAGCGGCGACATATCAATGGCAGGTGCTGACAAGCCCATCCAGCACATGGACCAACTTAAGTGACAGCGTCACGTATTCAGGAACCACAACCGCTACGCTGGCTATCGGTGCCGCAACAACTGCCATGAGCAGCTATCAGTATCGGTGCGTGGCGACCAATCCCCTGGGCAGTGCAACGAGCAACGCCGCAACCTTGACAGTGACCGTCACGCCAGGCGCACCGGCGTTCTCAGCGCATCCCGCTAACGTGACGGCAACAGCCGGGCAAGATATCACTTTCTCCGCGACTGCAAGTGGCACGCCTGTGCCGACCTTAAAATGGCAGGTGCTGACAAGCCCATCCGGCACATGGACCGACTTGAGTAACGGCGGAGCGTATATGGGCACCACCACGGCGACGCTGGCTATCAGCTCAACCACCACGGCAATGAGCGGGTACCAATATCGTTGCATGGCGACCAATTCCACCGGCAGTGCGCTCAGCAGCCTCGCGACCCTCACAGTAAATCCCTTTGTGGCCGCACCAGTGTTCTCGGCGCAACCGGCGAGCACCACGGTGACGGCCGGCCAAAACACAAGCTTCTCTGCGACGGTCAGCGGTACGCCAACTCCTACCGTGAAGTGGCAGGTGCAGACGAGTTCGACAGGCACCTGGGCTGATTTGAGCGACGGGGGATCGTGTGAAGGCGCCACCACAGCCACGCTGGCAATCACCGCAGCAACCACGTCGATGAGCGGATACCAATTTCGCTGTGTGGCGACCAACTCTGTTTCCTCTGTTAACTCGACTGCCGCAACTTTGATCGTGAACTCCACCACAGACGTCCCGGTGTTCTCAGTGCAGCCGACAAACGCGACGGTGACAATCGGTCAAAATGTCACCTTCTCCGCGACGGCCAGCGGTGCGCCGACGCCGGCATTGCAGTGGCAAGTGAGTACGAATGGAGGAAGTACTTGGACGAATTTAGCAGATGGCGCGCCATACTCCGGAGTAACAACGGGCACGCTCACGATCACCGAAGCGACAGGTGCGCTGAACAATCTCCAGTTCCGTTGCGTGGCAACCAACTCCGTTGGCTCGGTGAACTCGACTGCGGCGACGCTGAAGGTTGTGGTGGGCCAGACGATCACCTTTGCACCCATCGGCAGCGTCACGGTGGGCACGGCGGTGACGTTGAGCGCGACTGCGAGTTCGGGGCTGCCGGTGAGCTTCTCCGTGCAGAGCGGCAATGCGACGATCACGGGCAGTACCACGCTCACCGTTAACGACACCAACCCGGTTACGATCCTCGCGAGTCAGGTCGGCAACACAAGCTACGGAGCCGCACCAGAAGTCACTCAGACCGTCACTGCCACCGCCGCCTCAGCAGGCAGTCCACAACTTTTCTTCGGGCAGATCAGTGGCGGCAGTTCATCGTCGGGCACCGCCGGAGACATGAATCAGAGTCGGATTGCGCGGGATGTTATCCCGCAAAGCAGCACTTCTTCCGGAGCCCGAATCGTACAGGCCGCAGGGCCGAGCACCAATCTGGCCGCTTGCCTCAACAGCAGCGGAACCAGCGGGACGATGGTCGGCTACATCTCCAGCATCGGCGCTGGATTTGATGTCTCCTTCACAATCAGTGGAGGCGCCTTCACCGCCACGACGACAGCGCTAACAGGCGGGTCGAGTGCGGGTCAACCGCTCACCTTTACCGGAATCCTATCCAACGGGGTCATCAGCGGTACGATCCAGGAACTTGGCCTGTCATTCACCGCCTCCCTGGAACCCTCCACAGGCACTTCGGCTGCGGTCTCTGGTCTGTATCAGGCTTCGTCGACCTCGGGGGCCGTCACCTATTCGGTCGTGGGAACCCAGGGAACCGTGTTTGTCCTGGCAATCACTCCCGGTCTGGTCAGCGCGGGCACCGGCACGGTGACTTCGAGCAATAGCTTTACGGTGACGACATCACAGGGGACGACGATCACCGGCACTGTGAATCCTAGCACGACCTCTCTCACTGAGACGGTGACTCCGCAGGGAGGCAGTCCAATTAGCCTCACAGGGACATCGTCCCTCGTAGCTCCCACGATCATTACCCAGCCCGCGGCGCGGACCGTGAGTGCGGGGCAATCGGTATCCCTCACTGTGCAGGCATCCGGGACAGCTCCGCTGAGTTATCAGTGGTACAAAAATGGCAATGCGATCAATGTGGCCACGGGCGTGACGCTATACATGTCCTCTGTCACAGCGTCAGAGGTCGGCAGCTACTCCGTGGTGGTTACAAATTCGGCAGGCTCGCTTGAAAGTTCAGCAGCCATGGTTGCGATAGGAACTTCTAGCCGCCTATCGGCACTGGCGGTGCGCACAGAATCCGGTCCCGGAGCGGATGTGCTGATTGTCGGCATCGTCGTCTCGGGAGCCTCAGGCAGCGAGAAGAAGGAAGTCATCGTTCGCGGCGTTGGACCCGGTTTGCAGCAAAGCGGCGTCGCCAACTTCCTTTCTGATCCCGAAGCACGGGTGTACTCGGGCTCGACCGTGATCGCGTCCAACGACGACTGGAACTCTGCGACCATGAAAACGACCCTGGCTTCAGTCGGGCTCGATACTCTAGCCAGCGGCAGCAAGGACGCCGCCATGCTGGCTCAGTTCGCCGACGGAGGTTACACGGTACAGGTGGGTGCCAAAACGAATGAAAACGGTGTTGCCCTGGCAGAAATCTATGAGAGCGACAGCATGACCCCCTCGCACATGAGCGCCATGGCGGTGCGAGCCAAGGCGGGCACAAACGAGAAGACACTCATCGCCGGGTTTGTCATCAAGGGCGCTGCGAACAAGCGCCTGATCATCCGCGGTCTTGGGCCGGCACTCGCTGGCGCGTCTGTCACAGGTTATCTGGCCGATCCGAAACTCGATGTGTACTCGGGCTCGACGGTGATCGCGTCCAACGACAACTGGGGCAACACCCAGGAACTACGCACTGCCTTTACCTCCGTGGGCTTGGAGCCGATGGAAGCGAACTCCAAGGATGCCGCACTGATAGCGGACCTGCCTCCAGGAGGCTACACCGTCTGGCTTACAGGGGTGAACGCCACGACAGGCATCGGTCTCATCGAGATTTACGAACTGCCCTAAGCTGGGCTCCATCAAGGTGACGATCTGATCGACTGTCGTAGCGACCGGCCCGGTTGAAAAGAAAAACCCCAGTCCTCGGAAACCAAGGACTGGGGTTGAAAAAATACGTCAGTCAGGGCGTATTACGGTTTAGCGGCCTACGAAGACCGCTTCTCCGCCAGAGGCGCGGGTGATGAGATCGTCTTCAGGCATGTTGATTTGGTGTTGGTAGCCCGTGAGGTATTCACGAGCCAAGCTTATGACCTCATATCGGCACTTCCGTTGCACAAATGTTGTGAAAAAAGCATTAATTTCGTACGAAAAAGTACGAAACACCGATAACGGAAAATGCCTGCCAGATGCATGGCAGAATCAAGTGCCCCCGCCCACCCCTCAATCCAAGCCCCGGCGTCGGGTCCGCTCAGTTCTGCGGTCCCAGTAGGCAGCAGCCATCCCCTTCAGGCTCATCTCAACTTGATGCTGAGGGAGCGCCGTAATCCGAGGAACCTGGAGCGTCAAGTTTGGGCATGATCTCACGGACCAAGCCAACCAAACGTCGGCAGGAGATACGCAGCTTAAATCGGCGACGTAGCCAGGAGTTGTTACGCGGATGATAGAAAAACTCGGCCAACTCCCGCAGCAAATCCTCGCGCCGACGAATTCCGGCCATCCGGCGAACGAAATCGCGGTCCGGCGCGAAAAAATTCCGATCGAAGTATTGCAGCAGCGGGCGCAGGAATCGGGCCTTCCAATAAAGGCACTGCCACAAAACAGTCTCCTCATACTGGGACTGTTGGATACTGAAGTGATAACAAGCCCTCTCGGCAAAGGTGATCCCCTGCACGTTCGCGCGTTGAACCGTGGATACTTCGGCCACGGGATAGTTATCCTCAACACGCGGATCACCACGCCGATACTTGCGACGTGCCACTGGCGGTGGCATAGGCAAGGTTGATCCCGTTGGGAAACGCGGCTTCGGCGCTTCAGATGGGTTTAGGTTCGGCATGGGTTCAATGGAAACCGCGCAGAAGGCTACCGATGATAGACTTGCCTATCTGCGTCATGTTTGTGGTGTCTCTTGTTGTGCGATATAATCGTGACTGGCTTAGGTTTATCGGCGCATTCGCAGACGACACGAGATGAACCCCTAGGGGTTTTCCCCTATTTTCGCTAATCCGTTCACCAATAAGCTAAAAGCTCATAATAATTTTCACGATGATACCGCAGGAGCGCCTTTGACGCTCTTCTGCGCATACTTTTCCCGCCCAATAGAACTCTCCGATCCTTGTGCTTGATTATAGAAATACGCACTAGATCGACTGGCTGGCATCGAGGAGATCAGACGCATATCCAGAAAACGTTAAGCGAGTACGCTTGTATGGCGGAGTTTCCTCATTGCCCTATCGATCCATGCTCCAAGGATAATCCATCTGAACAGGTTTGGCCGTCGAAAACATGAAATTCAAAGTTCAACACGAGAGCCATGAGCTCGGTCCCTTCACGAGATGGGAACTCCGCAAAGCGGTGGAGACATACCAGATCTGTGCGATGGATTGGTGTTGGGACGACGAGGAATTCGACTGGATAAAAACCGTTCATCAGGTTCTCAACGATTCCAACGAGGCGGGCCCCAAGCGCGATGCATCCCTGAATGCGATCCCCAAGATCTCATCGCACAAGGAATTGGTCGCGCGTTCCAAGAGGGCGGCCGCCGAGCATGCTAGGAAAAAGACCGAACTGGAGGACTACAAGAAGCGGGTCGAGAACGAACTGATCCGGGAGAAGGAGCGCCTTGCCGAGGAGGAGAAAAAGCTCCAGGAGCTTAAGAAGCTGTTTTATGAGGAACAATCCCGCATCGAGGCGGAGACAGCGCATGCCAGGGAGGATATCTCCCTCGCGAAGGAATCGATGGCCGAGGAACGCCGAAAACTCGCCGAAGTGCATCGGAGGCAGGTAAAATCATCGTCTGAATTCCTAGCCCACAAACGGCGCACGATGGAGGCTATTTCCGTCGATAAGGAAAAGCTGCACGAGGAACGGAAACAGGTTGGCGAACTCGAGCAGCAGTGCATCCGCGAAAAAGCCGAGCTGGAGGCGATGCGCCACCGGGAAACCAAGTTCCGCGAGGGAGAACAGGAACGCATCGATTCCGAGACCAAGCGTCTCGCGGAAATCGGCCATAAACAACTGAAAGAGAAGACGGAAATCGAGGATATGCGCAGGCATTCCATCGCCATCGTCGAGCAGACCAAGAAACACCTTGAGGAGCAGCAGCAAAGCATCGCCCTGCTCGATCACAGGCTGACGAAGGAGATGACCGAGTTCGAAGCCTACCGGAAGCGCACGATGGACGAACTCAATCAGGAAAGGCGGCGCCTCGACGATGAGAGAACCCGGCTTGAAAAAGACAGACGGCGCCTCCTGGAGCAGGAACGAAGCCGCCTGCCCTTGCCCGGCGAGCCCCTCCACAAGGACGAGAAGCACTATGGCAGGGTACTGGGACTAAACGGCAAGATGACCTACGAAGAGATCAAGAAAGCCTATCGCTTTGCCGCATTCCGTTGCCATCCCGACAAGGTGCAGGAATTGCACCCCGATTTTGCCGTCCTTGCCACCAGTAAGACACGCGAGCTGAACGAAGCCTTCGAGTACTTCAAAGCCCGTTACGACCGTCGCAAGAGCGGGCATTAGCCTGGATGCATCCTACCGCGGCAGCCGCAACCAAAGAGGCCAGACGCCAACGGTCGGACGGTGGTGCTCTGCTGGCCAGCAGAGCACACAGTGGCGGCAGAGCCGCCTCGGTCAGACGGTCGGAAGCCGGTGCAAACCCGCTATGACACCAGACGGCGATCAGGCTTTCTCTCCCCGGCGCCAGAAGGCCCAGGGGAAACTGCCGCCCGCGGGCTTGGAGGCAACAGGGCCTCGGGCACTTGTCGCTCCGGCGCGCGATGCCGCTCCCTGGCGGGATGATGCATCGGATCGCACCGATCCTCTGGAGGCCTGCCGAGGCGCGCCCGAGCTATGAGTCTGGCGCGGGCGGAAATGATCGCCTGTCGAAGCGCGTTTCGCCTGACGGTGCGGTTGAGCCCCGGGACGACGGGGTTCATCACCGGAAAAGAACTGCTGTGTGCCTGCGCTGGCGACGAAGGGATGTCTATCATCGACCAGGATGGTCTTGCGGATAAGGCGCTGGATATCGCGCAGGAGATCGCGTTCCTCGTGATCGCAGAAAGCGATCGCAAGGCCGGAGGCTCCGGCCCGGGCGGTGCGGCCGATGCGATGCACATAGGCCTCGGGTTCTTCGGGCAACTCGTAGTTCACGACAATGGCGACGTCCTTCACGTCAATGCCGCGGGCGGCGATGTCGGTGGCTACGAGCACGGGAACTGTGCCGGCCCGGAAATTCTCCAGCGCGCGCTGGCGTGCACCCTGGCTCTTGTTGCCGTGAATGGCATCGGCTTCGATGCCGTCGCGGGTCAGATTCTTGGCAAGCCGGTTGGCGCCGTGTTTGGTGCGGGTGAAAACGAGGGCGAGCTTTCCCGGATGCTGCTGGAGGATGTGAACGAGAAGGCGATGCTTGTGATTGCGGTCCACATGGCAAAGACGCTGTTCCACCTTGTCGACAGTCGAGCCGGTCGGGGTGACCTCGACGCGCTCAGGCTGGGTAAGAAGGCTGTTGGCGAGTTCGCGGATCGACTCCGGCATGGTGGCCGAGAAGAGCAGCGACTGGCGCTTGGCGGGCAGGCGCGCAACAATGCGCTTCACGTCGGGCGCGAAACCCATGTCAAGCATGCGATCCGCTTCGTCGAGCACGAACACTTCGATGCGATCGAGGGCCGCATACCCCTGCTGCATGAGATCCATGAGGCGACCGGGAGTCGCGACGACGATATCCACGCCGCCGTTGAGCGCGCGGATCTGGGGTTGCTCGCCGACACCGCCGAAAATGACCGTATGGCGCAGGGGCAGGTGCTTGCCATAAACCGCAAGACTTTCGCCGATTTGCACCGCCAGCTCGCGGGTGGGCGTGAGAATGAGGACGCGAGGCTTGCGGGCTACGCGAGGCTGAGGCGAGAGGGTGAGACGCTGGAGAATCGGCAGCGCAAAGGCCGCGGTCTTGCCCGTGCCCGTCTGGGCAAGGCCGATGAGGTCGCGTCCGGCAAGCAGCACGGGAATCGCGCGAGCCTGGATGGGAGAGGGATGCGTGTAACCCTTCTCGCTTACGGCGCGCTGGAGCTGCTCTACCAAGGCGAGCGATGTGAAGGATACGGGTGAGGATGAATCTATCATGATGTCTTTAGGCAGCCGCGCGAAGACGCACGGCAAAGGACCGCAAAAATGCGACAAACGGTGAACGTTTTTGTATGGACGCCGTCCAAAGAAAGGCTGCGGTCTGCAGCGAACCGGGCGGCGAAGTTTGATGAGTATTGTGACCTCTGACGGTCTCTCATCGAAGAAACGCCCGAAGGAAAACGGGTGACACCGGCGCGCTAACCGCGCTGTGACTACCCTGCTAACGGATCGGACTGATGCAGAGGGCTTCTCAAAGCGCAAGCACTAATAACGCATGAGATTCACAAGTGCCCATCTTTGCGCTTCTTCCGTCATCCGTAGTTGAGTTTTCGGTACGATGCCCGCCATCAATGCATCTGAAAACGGCGCTTCGTCGTTTCATCGGTGAATTTGAATTCCGGCATAAGCGGTTTCGAATATTCGTCCGACCAAAGGCTCGACAGGTTCTCCCTGGCCGTCGGTTCTGAGAATGACGCGGGCAATTCCTCCTCATCGAAGGCCGAGGACCCATTGTTCTCATCGGGAATGACTCCAAACCAACCCTTGCCCGATGCCTTTTCATGCTCCGGTAAAGACTGCAGTGAGAGCACCGAACGCAAATGGGCCAGGGCGGACTCCAGTTCCCGAAGCCTCAAGTCCGCGGACTCGGCGGCGGAAACAAGGGTATGAGCGATCTCCCTGCGCGATGCCATTTCCACACATAGATTGTTGAGCAGGGATACGAAGAACGCGTGTCGTTTCTCATCATCTTTAGCAGAGCCATCGCCGTTCCTTTTCATCGATGAACGCGCCGTATCCACCCTCTGCCGCAGGGAATCAACTATCTGCCCTTGCCGTTCAATGCTGTCCCCAAAGCCATCCAAGGCAGGCTGCATGGCGGATGGCATGAGCCTGGCTCGATCCAGCAGTTGCTCCATATCGTCAGCGATACGCGAGGCCGGAAGCATGACGCTCCGATGCAACCAGGCCAAAAGCACAAGACCGAGAGCGACGGAAAGCGGCAGAACGATGGCAAACACTCCCCAGCGGGATACCTGCCAGGGATAACCTCTATCCCCCAAGACAAGCCAAGAAACGGCCACGAATTGCAGTGCAAGAACCGCGATGCATGCGGCCAGAAGCCACAGTCCATGGCGCTTCAGCGCGACGCGCAGAAATGAAAGTGTGTTCAGCATGGCGCTATCTTGCCAGAAGCCCCCATTCAAAAGTGTCACGCGCTCGTCACAACTCATGGGCACTTTTCCCTAGAGTGCATAGGTAAGAACATGGCTTTACCCGAAACGCTTGATGGTTAGAGTGGAACGCATCAAGGATGCCCAGAATTCTCATCATCGAAGATGAACCCACAACCGTGGTTTTAGTTCGGCATTGTCTGCAGAACCAAGGGCATCGCGTGCTTGAGGCAAGGGATGGCGCCGAGGGCCTGAGGATCGCCATGGAGGAACGGCCCGATGCCGTCATCCTCGATGTTAATCTTCCCCATCTGAGCGGCTTTGAGATATGCGAAGCCTTGAGAAGAGCGGATTTCTCCGGTGCCATACTGATGCTCACCGCACGGCATTCGATGGATGACAAGATCGCCGGGCTAAGTCGCGGCGCGGATGACTATATCTGCAAACCTTTCGATATCCGCGAACTGATCGCGCGCATCTCCGCGCTGCTTAGAAGGCGAGCGCGACAAGACCAGAACTCGCTTCAATGCCGGCTGGGCGATGTGGAAGTTGATTTCGCGCAGAAGCAGGTTCGCAAGGCAGGCAAGCCCCTCGCCTTGACCAAAACGGAATGGGGCTTGCTTTCCATTCTCATTAAGAACGAAGGCAGACCGGTGAGCAGGGACCAGATGCTCGACTCGGTCTGGGGCTACGACCAATCTCCTTCCACACGGACAATCGACACCCACGTTTATAGGCTGCGTCGCAAGCTCTCACAGGAAGGCAATGCCGAGCCCTTGATCGAAAATGTGCATGGACAGGGATACCGGTTGATATCCGACGCGGAAAGATCGATTCCGGTGGGCTGACGCCGGACGTCTGCGAATCGGAAACGCGCGATACGAGCAGGCATTGCCCGGCCTCACATGAGGCTCGCCGGATCGACGTCGATCATCTGCTTCATTCCCTCCGGCCAGGGGAATCCTCCGCGCAAACGGGCAAGATCGGCGACCACGCCGGTGACACGGTCCACGAAATACCAGAGCTGCCAGCGGTACTCGTCCTGAATCTTCTCGATGGGCGCGGGAGCCGGTCCTCGGAGTTCCACCCGGGCTCCAAGCTCCTTCTCCACCAAGCGTGCCCATTGTTCGGATACAAACTGAAGTTTTTCCGGATTGGGCCCCCGGAATACGTGATGAATCAGGTGACGATAGGGCGGATATCCGAATTGTTTCCTCACCCTCAGCTCATGCTCGGCAAAGCCTAGGAAGTCCGCGTGCCGCGAGAACTGGATGGCGTCGGACTGCGGCGTAAAGGTCTGCACAACGACCTCCCCCGAGCGGTCTCCCCTGCCCGAGCGCCCCGCCACCTGCACCAGGAGCTGAAACGTGCGCTCGTTGGCCCTGAAATCGGGCACGTGCATGGAAATGTCGGCGTCGATGAGCCCGACGAGCGTGACATTGGGGAAATCCAGGCCCTTGCCGATCATCTGCGTGCCCACCAGGATGTCGATTTTCCCGAGGCGGAAATCCGAGAGCACCTGGCGGAAGCGATGTTTCTTGGACATGGTGTCGGAATCCATGCGCTCCACCCGGGCACGGGGAAGAACGCGATGCACGGCCTCCTCGACGCGCTGTGTTCCCAGCCCCCTCCAGCGGATTTCGGGCGAGCCGCATTTGGGGCACCGCGCGGGAGCGGCCTTCTGCGTGCCGCAGAGATGGCAGCGCAAGGTCTCGTCTGAGCGATGGTAGGTCATCGCGATGCTGCAATGGGGGCACTCCTCCACATGGCCGCATTTAGTACAAAGCATGGAGCTGGAATAACCCCGCCGGTTGATGAAGAGGATGACTTGCTCCTTCCTTTCGAAACGAGCGTGCATCGCATCCACCAGCCTGCGTGACAGCGTGGAGAGCCCCCGTTGTCGCGCGACTTCTATGCGCATGTCGACGATGTCGATATCGGGGAGGCTGCGCGAGTCCACGCGCTTCGTCAGTTGCAGCAGCCTGTACCTGCCTGAAACCGCGTTGGAGTAACTTTCGAGGGAAGGCGTGGCCGAGCCCAGCAGACAGAGGGATTTCGCGAGCTTGGCGCGCATCACCGCGACATCGCGTCCGTGATACCTGGGGCTCTCGTCCTGTTTGTATGCAGGCTCGTGTTCCTCATC
>JBAZHQ010000068.1:0-14787 GCA_041652235.1 Opitutaceae bacterium
TACAGATGCTGCATCACGGAGAGATCACCATCGACCCGCAGGAGGGCGTAGATGTATTTCAGATCATCGTTGAGCGAGTCCATCTCGGAGCGATCATAGACCACCGTTTCCCAAAGCGTGGGTGAGCCTGAAGCATCCGTGAGCGGAGCACTCTCAGCGAAACGACGCAGCCTCTCATAGGAGACCGGCACCTTTTTCTCCCGGCGGTACTGCACGAGATAGGAACGCAACCGGTCGCCGATGGGAAAGCTGGGTTTCTTCTGCTGCGCCGGAGGCGGGGCCACGTGCTCGGGGAACTCCATGCAGACCATGATGAGCAGTTCGCCGCTCTTGGCAATGACGAGGCGGCGAGCCGCCGCCAAAGAGGCCAGAAGCCAGAGGCCGGAAGCCAGCAGAGCACACAGTAGCGGCCCTGTTCGACAGACTCCTGCCGTAGCTATGCGAAGGTGGAAATCTGTCGAACAGGCTGCACTCGGTGTCTCGTCTGCGAGACATCCATTCTAGCTCCTAACTCCTAGATTCTATCTTCTTTTCCCGATGCCGGCTCTACCATCGATAATAGCGATAGGGGTCGTCCTCGGATTCCGGCTTTTGCAAATAATAGCTATGGAGCCAGGCGCCGTCGATAACGATGGCAGGATGGCTCAAGATGCCGCCTGTGAAGCGCTGATTATTATTAACGAGCACAACAAGCACATTGTCTCCGTCGGGTCTCAACAGGCCTGGGTCGAGCTTATATTCGCGCACAATGCCGGAGCTATTGCCGAACATGGCAGTGGGATCCTTGGTCACCTGGCCCAGGAATTTCCCGTTCAACCAAACCCACGATTCATTATCCACCCGTCCGATGAAAAGCTTGGGAGCGTGCTGCCTGTAATGCTCCGGCACCGTAAACCGCGTCCGATACCAGAATTTGCCGACATAGCGATCAAGCCCCTTGATATCGGCGTTATACGAACCCGGCACGTTGGCCGGTATCCAGCCGCCATCGTCAAATTCAGGTTTCCACCACTCCCGATCCCTGCCGACCCCCTCCTTATCGGCGGCGCCTTTCCACACATTGTTCAACGGCCAAGCATAGCCAGTGGTTTTCTCCTTCCACAAGCAGAGCAGATTGGCCGCAGACGGCGCGCCGAGGTTATGGAGCAGCCTGGAAACCAGGAAAACACTGCGCCGATAGGTGGTACGCACATAAGGTGTCTTTGTGTAATCGTACATCCAGGGCACCGTCTGGCAGAATACCGCGCCACCCGCCCCGACCGAGATGCTCTTAAGCAACTCGTTCGATGAGCCGGATGTCTCGACAAACGCCGTCATTTCCAGCCGCAGCGTCCTCGCATGCAGTTCTGCATTGGAGATGCCTTTGAACTCGGCCACGCTGAAATCATTAATCAGGGATGGCACCGTTTTCCCAACCTTCATCGGCCCAACGGCAATACCCAGCCCCTTGATCTCCTTTTCATCCAGACCAAGGGCCAGCAGTTTCATTCCTTTCTGCATGGCCTCGGGTAGACCCGCGATCGTTCCGCACCCGGGAGCGGCAATCAACAGGGAGTTAGCATCGAGCGGCTGGCCGGAATAGGGTGTAAAAACGATGCCGAGCCGCTCCAGCAACTCCCCACCCTGTGCCGAGCCCGTATAATACGCGGTTCTCAGCGGAACGGAGTTCGCCGTCCCCAGATACGATAGCAGATTGCGGCAAAGCTGATCGGCGGCGGGATCTCCCACGGTGCGCTCCGTCACATCAAGCTGACAGAACACCACCTTCCCCTTGCCTTCGGAATATTCCAGTAGCGGCGAATACTGGAGATCAAAGCCGCAATCGATGACGGGAAGCCAGTTTCCCTTCGACGGCTTTTCGATGACCACCGAGGCGATGTTCTCATTGTTGCCGTTGCGCCATACACGCGTGTTCTCAAAGCCGCACCAAAGCACCATCGGATAGGTGTTTTCTTCCTTGGGCAGGTCGAAGTGGCTCTGGACAAGCGTCGCGGCGCCGCGCCAATCGGCGAAATTCGCGGCGGAAAGACCGTCGAGCGCGGGATGCCCCGGCACTCGAACGAATGCATTCCGAATCCCTCGCGTCTGCACCCTGAATCCCAGCCTCTGCTGCAAAGCTTCCTCGCTCTGCTCGAAGACGAGCACTTTCATCCCTTCGGGAACGCGATCCAGGGAAGGCAGGCTGTTATCCAGGGCGATCGCCTCCCTGCCAATGATCAGTACATCATAGCCGTCCAATGAGTCGCCGGCGCCGATTCCCGTGAAACCGATGCCAAGCCTATTCAATAGTTTTGTCGTCATGCCCTTCGGATCGAACAAGGCAACCTTCAGGGATTGGCCGGGCTGGTTCTTTGCGGGGATGACCGTTATGCCGAACGCATCCTCCTGCTGCTCCCCTGATCCGATGTCGAACTTGGCCGACAGGGTATATTCGCCCGCGGCGACCGAGGTAGACAGCGGAATAGCGACGGGGATAAAAGCGGATTGTCCCGGCTCGATCCGGACAGATCCTTGCTCCGCCCATTCGGAAGGATGCTGCCCGGCGGCCAACTTGTCTCCTGCGGTCGGAGCAAACCGCCAGGAATATCCCAGCGTCATGCTCCGGCGGGTATCGTTGATCAGCACGAGTTGTTTGCGAATCGTGTCTCCGGGCGCGAAGTTGTGGCCCTTCTCGGTAAAGCGCTGGGCATCGCCGCCGATGTAGCAGGCAACGGGCATATTCCAGCGCTTGAAAGTCTTTCCCACCGAGGATTCCCTGAAGTTCTCAGGCTGGGAGTCATAGACATATTGCCTGCTCGGCATGAGGTGGTCGGGAACGATTCCCGGCCTCTGCAAATTCTGGTACTTCCCGGCATAGGGAAGCGGTTCCGAGTCCTTGTTCCGCAACCATAGCGTCTCTTCGTCAAAGGAGAAGAGAGCGGATATGCCCCAGGTCCTGAACGCACGGAGGTTATCGTTCAACATGTAGGACTGGATCTGGGCATGATTCTCCTCCTGCTTCACAAACGTGGTGCGCAGCGGAGCGAACAGGAAGGGCTTGCCGGTCGCCCATGCCTCCTCCTCGACTTGAAGCGATTTGATCTTCAACGGCGTCATCCTGAACGCTTCCTGTCCGACATATTCGGACGAGAACTCAGAATCCCAGATCTGCTGGAATGCAGGGACATACCAGATGAAGCCGGGGCCGCGGAAGCTGGACCAGGACGCCGAATGGGGAGGCCCCCATTCGACGAAGAACAACGGCTTTGTCCCGTGGGTCGCCCAATATTCTATCCATTCGCTCCGTTCCTGGCGGGGCGACCAATTCAGATAAATATTAACCGTGAAGAGATCCCCAAGATTTCCCGAGTGGTGATTATAAACCGGCCGGGTGGGATCGAGCTTGTTGATGCAGGCCACGGAAACCAGCGCCTGCGTCCGCCTTTGGTTGTCTTTCGGCATATACACGCCGTCCATCTTCAGCGGGTTCTGGTCCCCGGAATATCCCGTGGCATTATGGTTAACCGCATACATGACGATGCTGGGATGGTTCTGAGCGCGGCGTATGAGCCAATCCGTCAGCTTCTTGTACCGGGCTTGCTGTTCCGGGGTCTCAAGCCAGTCGAAGGCCCGACTGTGCGGCAGAGAGAACGAGCACAGAATGCCCGACTCGTCGGCAGCCTCGAAAAGCGCGTCCATGTACCCAACATCTCCGGGCGCGAATCCGTAATTGGCGGCAATGAAGAAATTATACCCGTACTCCTTTATCAGCCGGCATGTGGCGCGGCTTCCCTCAAGGTTCGCCTTGTCCGCCATGGTGATGGAATTTTTGAGCATGCGGGCCCGCAGATGTATCCTACTCCCATTGAGGTAGAAATCCCGGCCATCGATCCAGAATTCCCTAAAGCCGAACTTCACCGGAAGGAACTCGTCGAGCAATTTCCCGTTCGCGTCGGCGATGGTGACCGTAGTCTGGTATATATTCTCCGGAGTATCGGTGTCCCAAAGCAAGGGATCTTCCCAGGAAGCGCTGAACGAGACGCGGCCGTCTTTTAGGTCGGCGCGGGACAGCACTGAGGACTTGAACTGCCGCACCACTTTCCCGCCGTGGGAAACTGTGGCGGCAAGCACAAATTGTTCCGCCGCCAGATCAGGCATGCAAGTATCGAAGGTGATCTGCTTTTTGCGCGTCGATGTGATGACGTGCACATCCCTGATCGCATCGGTTTTCGGTTCGCTCACCAAATATACATCGCCGGTGATCCCCACGATATTCGGGCGGCCCGACCCTTGAACCAGGATATCCGGCCCCATGAACGCTGTCTTCTCGTTGTCTCCCAATGAGCGCGCAGAGAGCAAGACGGCGACCGTTTGTTTCTTCCCTGGCTGCACAAGATCGGTCACATCAAGCCGGCCTCCTGGAAACAGAACCTCGCCTGCTTCCTTGCCATTAATGACAACCATTCCACGGCTCTGCATCATGGTGAAATCGAGGAGGATTCGCCGTCCGCTCCAATTGTCAGGGACGACGAACTCACGCTGATACCAAGCTTGGTACAGCCGATCGAACCACCGGTTTTTCTCTTTCATCCTTGCTTCAGTCGCTGCCGGCAGAAGGACATCCTGGGCTGGAGGATCCACCTGGAAATTGTCCGAGTTGGGCCAGATACCGGGCACCTTGAACCAGCCCCATCCGGAGCCTTGCGCCGGAAGGTTCATGTCGGCGCTCTCCACTACGGGGGAAAAGCGCCACAGCCCGTTGAGGCAGATGGATTCCCTCGTGGGGGAAACCTGCTTCCAGGCTTTTCCCATGTCCCAGACGCCATCGATGCCAGCGGGCAGCGGCAAGTCGGCGTTGGTTGTTTGTCCATGCATGATGCATGCGCCGAACAAGGCCGCACCGAATAAAAACGAGGTTATCCTTGGATTGATGAGTGAACGAAACGAGCACATGGGAGTCCTTCTGCTGAGTTTTGCTTTTTTTTGGGGGGGGGGGGAGTGTCTCAAGGTTTAGCTATGCTACTTGCATAATAAAAACCTTTCCAGTTCTAGATTGATGGAATCATTGCGCCATTTGATCATCGACCTATCTTCATTTATGGCCCAAGCGCCTTTGTTACGTCTTGCGGAGTGCGCGATGCAAAGCCTTCAGTCCCTCGAAAAGAGAGAGGGGCAGGTGTGTTTATGAGTTAAGCGCGGCTCTTCGTAGAATACGACATGCCGCCATGTCGTATTCTTTCCTAGGTTCAATCGCCTTTGCGTCCGAGCCACATCATCATAAGGCCAATTCCTAGCGTGGAGAACGATACCGCGCATATCTTCCAAGCATGGCCTGCGCTGCTGGAAGGAATAAGAAGAAGCAGAACGCCCAGGCCGAGAGCAGCGCCAAAAGCGCCGATGACGCGCAACTGGCGGTTGTCATTCGCCCCGCCTGTTTCGGCCTCGAAATCAACCGGACGATTGCGACGGGAGAAGAACTCCTGCTCCATCTCAAGCGTTGCTTCGGCAGGCTTGGTTAGGGCACGCACGCCGAAGAAAGTAACCAGGCTTACAACGACGATCGCCAAGACTTGGTATTGGAAAAGCCATGGCGTGGCGTTGGACACATGCGGCGCGAGGAAAATCGAGAGTGAAACGGCGAACCCCGTGCCGATGGAGGCGAAGGTGGCGGTCAGCGACACGCGACGCACGAAGAGCCCCAGCACCATGGGCACCGAGATGGGAGCGGCAAGGGTTCCCATCACGTCTATCAGAATATCGAAGACGCCGGTCTTGCCTGCCTTGGCCATGATGATGGCGACAGTAATGACGCCTGCGGCGCAAAACAGGGTGATCAACTTCGCAAGAATGAGACGCGCGCGTCCCGTCCACGGAGTGAGTCCGACCAGGCGGCAAGCCGCCGGATAGATGTTTTCGGTGATGTTTCCCGCCGCAGCGTTCAGGCTCGCATCAAGCGAGCTCATGGTGGCGGCGCACATGCCGACCAGCACCAATCCGACCAATCCGGGGGGCAGTAAAAAGACCGCGATGCCCGCATAGGCGCCTTCGGCGGGGTTTTTCAACGGCATGGTCAGGATTTGATCAGGGATAAGAATCCGCGCAACCATCGGGGGAATGAACCAGATCAACAGCCCAAACAAGTAAAGCGCGCCACCCAACAGGGCTGCATTGCGCGCCGAACGACCGTCTTTCGAGCCGAGATACCGCCCACCGTTGGTGAACGAGTTCGCAAGGAGCACAACGTTTACATACCATGCGAGATAGAATCCCAATGTGAACTTGCCGGGGGTGATCCCCTCTATTGTGGCGAGCGTCTCGGCGCTCTTGACCGGCGAGAAGGCGGCAGCAAGACCGGCATGGTCGATGGCGGCAAACAAGCCGGCAATTCCACCAACCTTCCATAGACAGATGGCCGTTAGTAAAATGGTGATAGGTATCAGCACCAGAGCCTTGATGAAGTCGGCAGCCATCACCGCCCAGGCTCCGCTGATCGCGGCGTAAAACACGACCACGATTCCAAGCACGACAATCGTCAAGTAGATGTCCACCCCCAGAAGAATCGATGTGAATATCGCCAGCCCATAGATCTGCACTCCCCCATAGATCGGCTGTGTAAACAACCCGAGGTAGGCGAAGAATTGCTCCATCGCCACGCCGAAACGCAGGCGAACGAGGTCGCAGGCGGTTATGCATCTCATCTGCCGGAACCACGGACCGGAGAAGGAGGCGAGGGTGATGAATCCCACAACCGTGGCGCCAACCATCAAGGGAACGCTCCATCCCACTCGGAAAGCCGCGCCAGCCCCGCCGGTGAAAACCCAGGCGCTAAACCCTTGCATGAACACGCTCCCGCCGATCAGCCACCACGCCGCCTTGCCGCCCGCGCGGAAGTAGTCGCTTGTGTCGCTGCTGAAGTGCCGGAAGACGACACCGATGCTCATCAGCAGTATGAGGTAGCCGGCGATGACGGCAAAGATGGTGACTTTATCCTGAAGGACGAGGGTCGCAAGCATGGGGCTTTTAGGTATGAGTTTCGGGGGTTATAAAGTGTAAAAGTGAAGTTTTGCGGAGGAGATCAACTGAATATCGACGGAATTACGAGCACTGGCTGCTGAACTTCCTCCTCCGAACGCCTGAACTGACGCAATCGAATTGGCACAAGATACACAAAAATCCTATTCTCTTTTTTCCGGTCATTGCGTTTCTTGAGGCCATTCAGTCTGCGGAATCGAAGATGTTATACCTGTCGCGCAGGAGGTGTGCGGATTTTCTCGATACGACTCAGCACATTCCCGACATGGGTTCGGCGGCTGGCCAGTGGAATCGAAGTAACGCGGCTGGCCGAGGAATACGACATGCCGTCGTGTCGTATTCCTTCCCAAGGTTCAGTCGCCTTTGCGTCCGAGCCATACCATCAGAAGGCCAATCCCCAGCGTGGAAAACGCCACCGCGCATATCTTTCCGGCATGACCCGCGCTGCTGGCAGGAATAAGAAGGAGCAGAACTGCCAGGCCGAGAGCGACGCCAAATGCGCCGATAACGCGCAGTTGGCGATTGTCATTGGCTCCGCCGGTTTCGGCCTCGAAATCGACCGGGCGGTCGCGACGGGAGAAGAACTCCTGCTCTATCGCAAGCGTTACCTCCTTGGGCTTGAGCAAAGCCCGCAAAATAAAGAAAACAGCCAGACTTACAGCTATGACCGTAAATACTTGGTTCTGGAAAGTCCATGCCTGGGTGCCCAACAGAATCGGTGCAAGAAAAATTGAGAATGACACGGCGAAACCCACGCCGATGGAGGCGAATACAGCGGGCAGCGGCACCCGACGCACGAAAAGACCCAGCACCATAGGCACCGAGATGGGAGCGGCAATGGTCGCCAACACGTCCATGAGAATATCGAAGACGCCGGTCTTGCCGAGCTTGGCCATGGCCATAGCACATCCAACGACACCTGCAGCGCAAAACAGGCTGATAAGCTTCGCAAGAATGAGGCGCGGACGCCCTGTCCACGGAACGATATTAACCGCACGGCAAGCTGCCGGGTAAATGTTTTCGGTGATGTTTCCCGCCGCTGCGTTCAAGCTCACGTCAAGCGCGCTCATGGTAGCGGCGCATATGCCGACCAATACTAATCCGACTAATCCGGGAGGAAGCAGATGAACCGCGATGCCCGCGTAGGCTCCCTCGGCGGGGTTTGGCAACTGCATGGACATGATCTGATCGGGGATGATAAGCCGCGCAACCATTGGGGGGATGAACCAGATTGACAGCCCGAACAAGTAAAGCACGCCGCCCAGTATGGCAGCCTTGCGTGCTGAGCGGCCATCTTTCGCGCCAAGATACCTGCCGCCGTTGGTGAACGTGTTGGCAAGGAGCACGGTGTTTACATACCACGCAAAGAAGAATACCAACGTAAACTTACCCGGGGATATTCCCTCAATTGTGGCGATCATCTCAGGACTCTTGATCGGCGAAAAGGCGGCGGTGAGGCCGGCATGGTCGATGGCGGCCAGCAGGCCGCCAATCCCGCCGATCTTCCACAAACAGACGCCCGTGAGTAGGATAGTGATCGGAACCAGAACCAAAGCTTTGATGAAGTCGGCAGCCATTACCGCCCAAGCTCCACTGATCGCAGCGTAGAACACCACCACGAATCCAAGCACAACAATCGTGTAGTAGATGTTCACTCCTAGAAGAATCGATGTGAATATCGCAAGCCCATAGAGCTGCACGCCCCCATAGATCGGCCCAGCAAACAACCCATAGTAGGCGAAGAATTGCTCCATGGCTGCTCCAAAACGCAGACGAACGAGATCGCAAGCGGTTATACACCTCATCTGCCGGAACCACGGACCGGAGAAAATGGCGATGGTGATGAATCCAGCAACCGTGCCCCCAACCATCAGGGGAAGACTCCATCCCACTCGAAAAGCCGCGCCCGCCGCGCCGGTGAAGACCCAGGCGCTGAAGCCCTGCATGAACACACTCCCTCCAATCAGCCACCAAGCTGCTTTGCCGCCCGCACGGAAGTAATCGCTTGTGTCCTTGCTGAAGTGCCGGAACACGACGCCGATGGTCATCAGCAATAGGAGATAGCCGGCGATGACGGCAAAGATGGTGGCTTTATCCTGAAGGACGAGGGTCGCAAGCATTGGGCTTTTGGGTATGAGTTTCGGGGGTTATAGAGTGTAAAAGTAAAGTTTTGCGGAGGAGATCAACTGAATTATCAGCGAAATGACGAGCACTCGTTGCTGGATCTCTTCCTCCGAACGTCAAATTGATGCCGTCAAATTAGCACAAGATACAAGAGTCCTTTCCTCTTTTTGCGGTCATTGCACCCCTTGAGGCCGTTCAGCCTGCGGAATTGAGGATATTATATCCTGCCGCGCAGGAAGTGTGCGGATTTCCTCGATACAATTCAGCACATTCCCGGCATGGATTCGGCGCCTGGCCGGTGGAACCCCGGCTCAGGGCTTCTTCACCTTGAGGACGGCTATCTCCCCCTGGCGGGCGTAGTCGATGGCCTCTCCGAGGTTGCGCGCCGATTCTTGGGGCGCGTGGAAGCCGGTGGAATTTTCGGCCGCCACAAAATCGAGGCGCCACTGGGCCTTGCGGTGGAAGTTGCGGGCCGACGCCAACTGCTCATCGCTTGCCCCGGCCGCGGCGGCAGCCTGGATATCCGCGATCAGGCCGACGACCGCATCCTCGGCGCGTATCAAAAGCGCCTGATGCCGATCCTGGATGGCCTCGACGCGCGCCTTGATTTCCGCCTCGGGATAGCGGTGGCAGGTCTGGCAGGCCTGGGAGATGTTGAGCAGCGGACTGCGCACGTGATGGCTGCTCACCTTGATCGCCCCTTCACGCACATAGGGCATGTGGCAATCCGCGCAGGCAACGCCGCTACGGGCATGGATTCCCTGGCTCCAGGTCTCAAACTCGGGATGCTGCGCCTTCAGGACGGAGGCTCCGCTTATCTTGTGTTTCCAATCGGAGAACTTCGCCCCGTCGTAATAGGCCTCGATCCGGTCGGCCTGCAGGCCCTTCGACCAGGGATAAGTGAGCAGCTTGTGGGAGCCCTTGAAGTAATATTCGACGTGGCATTGGCTGCACACGAGCGACCTCATCTCCTGGCGCGTGGCCATCAGGTTGGGGTCGTAGGACGGGTGCTTTCCGTCCTTGCGCCAGCGTTCGATGCTGGGCAACTGCGGGGTCGGCGCATCGGAATTGGCAAGCTCGCGGATGCCGTTGATGAAGGCAGGCCGGCTCACGCGGAGATTCATTGTGGCCGCCTCGTGGCAATCCACGCAGCTTACCGGATGCGAAACCAGTTTGCGCGCGTCGGCGTAGGGCATGGCGCAAACCGCCTCGAACCCTTTCTGAATCTGCTCCTCTCGGTGCTCGGCGTCGGCGGGAGCTCCCGCCTTGAGCCCCTGCGCAATGTAGGCCGGAATCACCGAGGCATGGCAATGGAGGCAGGAGCCGGGTTGCTTGAACTGCTTCACGCGCTCCGTCTGGTCCTGATCGTCGAGCATGAAGGCGTGGCCGCGATATTTCCGGTAATCGACGCTGAAGGCGTAGCCGGCGAATAGCGCGCGCAGCCGGGGATCGGCTTCGAGTTTGTCCATCGTGTCGCTGCCGCCGTGTTTGGTGCGCTCCATATCGACCGTGCGTTTGTAGGAGTCGTACTGTCGCGGATAGTTCTTGCCCCACTGCGCGGGATCGATCGTGGAGTCGTCCACTTCGACCACTTTGAAGACATGCTGGGTCGCCTCGGCCTTGCGGGTTACGATGTTCTGGTAGAGCATCAACACGGCGAAGGTGGCGACGGCGACGGCGGCGATAAGAAGCGCATAGCCCCAGAGGGCAAATCCGCGGCAGTCGGAGAAACGAGGGGAATTCATGGGAGAACCTGTGGTGTGGAAATGTGGCTTCGGAAGTGCAGCGCGACTTTGTCAGGGATGGTGCGTCTGGCGCGCGTCAGCGCACGGGGCCGTGGCCGACTTCGCGATGGCAATGCACGCAGTCGAGCGAAGCTCCCTCATGGCTGCCACGGGTGTTGATTTCGGAGACGATCTGGGAATGGCAGCGCACGCAGTTGTTCTCCAGGATGGAGGAGTTGCCCGGCTTGATCATGATGGGCTCGTGGAAATCCTGAAGGGTGAAGCCCTTCGAGTGCCGGAATCCGTTCTCGGCCTTGGCGAGATATTTGCCGGCCAGCCCCGTGGGAGTATGGCAGTCGTTGCAGGTGGCGACCGCATGATGGGCGGCTTTCTGCCAGCCATCGTACTGTTCGCGCATGATATGGCAGTTCGTGCAGACCTTGGGATCGTTCGAGAGGTAGGAAAGCCCCTGCCCATAGTAAAACGTGTAGCTGCCGACGCCGGCAAACAAGCCCACCGTGCCTGCGAGGACAAGCGAGAGAACTAATCGGAGTCTGAGCTGAGATTGGGGCACGCGGGAAGAATCCGGGAGACGGCGCAGTGGGGGTAAACGAGACTCACATGAGTCTTGATCCGAAGCAAGGCCGACTCAAGCCGCTCAGTTAAAAATGCCGTCCATCAAAGGCCGCCAGTTTCTCCGAGGAGGAGCCCGTGCGCATGCTCACCGTCGCCAGAACCTTCGGAACGTAGAAGCGGGTCTCGACCGGTAGGAAGGCGGCAATGTCGGAGAAGCTCTTGCCTCCCTGTTTCTCAAGCGTGCGCCTCACGCGCCCCCCGCCGGCGTTGTAGGCAGCCAGGGCGAGAGGCCAGTCCCCAAACTCGGCATGGAGTTGATTCAGAAAACGGGCTGCGGCCCGCGCGCTTTTTTCAGGGTGGGTGCGCTCGTCGGGCATCCACGTGCTCAGGCCAAGACCCTTGGCGGTTTCAGGCATGAGTTGGAAAAGCCCCTTTGCGCCGACAGGGCTGCGGGCAGAGGGATTGAGCGTCGACTCCACCTCGGCGATCCAGGCCAGATCCGCAGGTACGCCTTCCAGCGCAAAAGCCCTTCGCAGCACAGGCATGAGTTCCGCGGCATTCTCAGGGAGGGGGCGGTCGCGAAGCCGCGAGACCCATAATTCGTAGTTGGGAATTGCAGGAGCGCCGTGCGGCACAAGGAAAGACGGAGGGCTGGGACGCGTGACTCCGGGTTTTTCGGGCCGCGTCGGCGGCTGGTACTTCACGAGTTGTTTCGCCGCCTCGATCATATCCAGGCGCTCGCGAAGCCAGTCGGCCAGTTCCGAGCCCTGGGGAATCGCATCCAGCAATTTCAGGGCGGCGCGCGCCTGGGGTTCGAGCTCGGCGAGCTCGGCCATCGAATCTCCCTGCATCGCCTTCTCCAGTTTGGCCACAAATTCGTCCCATTGCTTCTTCGAGGGAAACTCATAGTCGCGCTTGATCTCCTCGGGAGCGTACTCGTCGAAGAGCGCCTTCCCCAGGGCGTAAAGATCATCCGACGAGGGAGAGGTCTGCTTCGGCGCCGGTTTATCGGATTCCGCCACGGTAAGACCGCATACCGGGAGGGATATCGCAGCCAGAAGGGCAATAGTCCGATACGGTCTCATGATGAAAGGCACCGTATTCTGACCCCTGGCGCACGGAGGCGGTTCCTTCAATCCCGGGATGATTGATTCACCGCAGAGGCGCGGAGTGCGCGGAGGCAAGAAAGACAATTTTGAACTGCAAAGAAGCAAAGAATCCAAGGATCGAACCTTTGTTTCTTCGATTCTTTGCAGTTCATCTACCTCCGCGCTCTCCGCGCCTCCGCGGTGAAAACTCAGTATCGCGCAAACTACCCGCGGAGCCATGCCCCCTAAGCTGGCTTTCAGCAAGGAACTGCATTTCTGCTGAGGGCAGACGCGTCCGAAATCGACGTTTCCCGTTTGACGCTTCAAGAGCCGGGGTTACCTCTCGCCCTTCAACGTTCGCACAGCGGCGACGCCATAAACGTGAATCGAGTCCACATTAAGACTTACGGATGCCAGATGAACGAGCGCGACAGCGAGGCCGTCGCGGCCATGCTGCGCGCCCGGGGTTATCGGATCGTGCCGACGGAGGCGGAGTGCGACATCCTGCTGCTCAACACCTGCAGCGTGCGCGACGCGGCCGAGCAGAAGGCCATCGGGAAAGTCCGCCATCTCGCGGGCCGCAAGAAACGCCAGCCCCACTTCATCCTGGGCATCCTCGGGTGCATGGCGCAGAACCGCGGAGCGGAGCTTCTCGATCGGCTCCCCGATGTGGACCTGATCGTGGGAACCCAGAAATTTCACCAGGTGCCCGGCTACCTCGACAACCTCCGCGCGGCGCGCGATTCGGGGATTCTCATCGCGCAGTCCATCGTGGATATCGGCGAGGAGGAGGGTTCGCAGAATACCATCCGCGACCACGATCTCGAGGACAGGCAGGTGTGCGCCTATGTCTCCATCCAGCAGGGCTGCGACATGGACTGCGCCTTCTGCATCGTGCCGAAGACGCGCGGCGACGAGCGCTCCCGCCCCATGGACGACATCGTCGCCGAATGCCGCACGCTCGCCGAACGCGGAGTGCGCGAAGTCACGCTGTTGGGACAGATCGTGACCAGCTACGGGCGGCGCGAGTTCGCCCATACAGGGGGCGTCACGCCCTTCGTGCAGCTCCTCGAACGCGTGCATGCCATCGACGGCATCGAGCGCATCCGCTTCACCTCGCCCCATCCTCGCGGCTTCAAGCCCGACCTGATCGAGGCCTATGGCCGCCTATCCAAGCTCTGCGAGTACGTGCATCTGCCGCTCCAGTCCGGCAGCAACCGCATCCTCAAGGCGATGAACCGCCCCTATTCCCGGGAGCGATACCTGGAGCTGGTCGCCGCGCTGCGCGCGGTGAAGCCCGACATGTATTTCTCGACCGACGTGATCGTGGGTTTCCCCGGCGAGACCGAGGAGGATTTCGAACAGACGCGCGAACTCTTCACGGCCGTGAACTACGACATGGCCTACATATTCAAGTATTCGGTACGGAGCGGGACCGTGGCCGCGGGGCTGGCAGACCAGACTTCAGAGGAGACCAAGGAAGCCCGTAACCAGGCCCTGCTGGGCATTCTTTCGCAGAACTCCAACCGCCGGAACCAGGCGCTCGTGGGCTCCGTGCAGGAGGTGCTCGTCGAGGGACCCGATCAAAAGGGCCTCCGCAGCATGGGCCGCACGCGCGGCAACCGGGTGACGCTCTTCGAAGCGGATTCCTCCCGCACCGGCAGGCTTCTCCCCGTGAGAATCACCCGCGCTACCGTCAGCTCCCTCTACGGCGAGATCACTGACTGAGCGGTCGGCGGTCAGTGGTCGGACGTCGGCTGTCGGCTGGATAGCCACAAGAAAGCATAGCGCGGAGCCACGGCTGAAGCAGCCAGAGACCAGAAGCCGGAAGCCTGCAAGGCAATCGGGCAAACAAAGGAGTTCCGCGATCGGTAGTCTGCTATCGGCCGGATAGCTACTATCGAGCATAGCGACTTCAGACAAGAGGTGCGCCCTGCCAGGCGCACGCACAAAAAGGGTCCATGGTTCGATACGGACCGTTGCGCGCCTATAGGCGCACTTTACACGCAGTAATCACCCCTGAATTTTTCGTGCCTTCTCGTGGCCAATCCTCCGTGAATTGCAGGCTGCAAACCCACCCCCAGCCAAATTCCTCCCATAATCCTCCGCTTGCCCCTCAATCCGCTTTGTCACGTATTACGTGAATGGCGCTTAAATTCAAAAGGAAGATCAGTAAGCATTAAGGGCACGGAAGTGCCGATACTGGTGGCGCGGCTTGGTCATGCGGGGGTAGTTTTTCGGGCGGCGTTTGACGACTCTGGGCT
>JBAZHQ010000069.1:0-9947 GCA_041652235.1 Opitutaceae bacterium
ATTGCTGATGCATAAGTCTTCAATGCCGACTCGTGTCACTGGCAGCGAAATCGTGCCGTTATTTTGTGAGATTTTGGCAAGGTGAGCGGCATGAGACGTTCTGAAGTTCATGTGGAACGGCGTGGAGAACGTGATCTGATTGCCGTCGATGGCGGAAATCTCCATCGCCTGTCCGATGGGGCGCGACTGGGCCTGAGGACCTAACCTGCCTTCGCCCCAGCCCTGGTAGTCGCCGTTTTGGCCGTCGGCGAGGTCGTACCATGTGAGCGTCGAGTCGTAGGTCTCGTTAACGTGGACGAGTTGGCCGACCTCGAGTCCTGCATTGCCCACCAGCGTCACTGTATTGGTCCCTTTCACGCCATCGGTGGCGAACAGCGTCTGCTGCGCCCACCGGTAGGATAGCCAGCCGACGTTAAGCACCGGCATATGGATCGACTGGATTATCGTGGTATTCGCCGGTCCGGCGCCGCGGAGCGTGATGTTGGACCGTTCGATGGACAGACCAGCCCCCGTGAGGTGGAAAGTTCCTGCCCCAAGAAGAATCACCTGATCATCGGGACAGTTGTCTATTGCGCTCTGGATAGCGGCATCGTCGGACCCTCCGCTCGGGGTCAGCGTGGTGTAGATTGTCGTTCGATTCGGTATCCCGCCATTGTAGGTGAGGCCTGGTTGCCAAACCGTCCGCCGAGCGTCGGGAATAATCGTTGCCCTGGCTAGCAGGCCGAAGACGGCCGATGCCAGCAAAGCGATCAGGAGGGGTGATGCGGTGTTTTTTCTCATGTGTAAGGCTTCTAATGTGCTCTTCTTCCCGGGGTGGAAATCAGAGCATGGCATATGGGTACGATCTGGAAATTCATGGGCCCGTGCGGGAGCAAAGCGGCCCGGTTCGCAAGGTTTGAACGATTCGCAGGTCGCGAACAAAAACTATCGAGTTTGACAGTTAAACTGTAGCATGCCTGCCATCCCGCGCATCATCTCTATGGATACTGCCACCTTGCGCACTGAGCCCGATCTCGCAGCTTCGACCTCTCGGCAGAATTGCTTTGGCTCAAATGCCTGATGCATCGCCGGGGCATCTGGTAAAAACGGCGAAAAGGCCTGCCACGTCTCCATGACACACACACTCTACTTCGCACATTTTGGAGACGATTCCCCTACGTCACGAAGTCTTCGACTCAGTGGTGAAGGTTTGTACCGACTTCCGGAGGTCCTGCTATGCCCGCCGTAGCTATGCGAAGGTGGGAGCTTGTCGAACGGGCGACCGCCGACTTCCGACTTCAGCACTTACAGCTTAACACATACAGCTTCCCCCTCCGACATCTGGTCTCCGGCTTCTGCCGTCTGGCTTCTTTGGATACGCCGAGCGTCAGAAGGTCATCGCTCCGCGGAGGAGTTTCTCGCCGAGCAGCTTGGTGGCGCGGGTAAGAATGTCCGGCAGCGCCAGATCGAGCACATCCGGCGTAAAGCCCCATTCCATCAGAAGATCCGAGTTGAAATCGAATAGGAAGCCGTCCTCCGCGGCGCCGGCGCCGAGCGATACGCTCAGGAACTTGCCGGCGTGCACGTGCACGGCCAAAGGAAGCACGCTTTCCGGCATGGTTGACACGGGAGGCTGAAACTCAGTGACCGCGATAAGATTTTCGGGAAAATTCCAGCGTCGCAACAGCTCCGCGCCCACATGGGCGTAATCGTAGCCCAGTATAGCCTGTTCCGATTTCGTCCAGGGCATGGATTCCGTATCGCACTTGGCTCTCACGGCGGCCATGTGCTCGGCGCAGGAATACGCGATTGCAAGCTTGCCGATCTCGTGGATCAGCGCGGCCGTGTAGGCGACCGCAGGATCGCACTTGCCTGTCTGCTGGGCCAGAAACTCGGCAGCCACGGCGCACACCAGCGAGCGGCGACAGAAATCGCCGGGTTCCCATTTGAATCCTTGGACGGGTTGGGCCATCCACCGTCCCGCCATGGCCATCGCGGCAAGGCGAAAAATCTCGCGCGAACCAAGGCGCATCACCGCATCGCTCAAGGATTCCACCTTCTGGCCTCCCGAGGCGAAATAGGCGGAATTTGCCAGGCGCAACGTTGACCCGGCCAGAGCGGTATCCATGCGGATGATCGTCTCGATGTCCTGGGACGACGCATTCACGTCTTCCAGAACGCTCACGAGGCGCGGCAGCAAGGTCGGAGAACAGGGCAATCGCAATGCGCGCTCGCAGACTTCGTCGATGGTGGGAACGGAAGACATGTTATGCCGATGGTGAAAGGGGTTGAGCGCTGAAATTCGCGGGTTCGAGATGAGCTCCCCGTCCGATATGACGTGGCAGTTGGGATTAGAATGCCCCCGACTCTTAATTTCAACCGCCGAAATCGCTTCCGCTTATGGGTGAGGGCGCGCCGTTATCCAGCGGAAAGAAGCGAGGCCGGATCGAGAATGAGCGCGATATTGCCGTCGCCGAGGATCGCGCCGCCGGCGACGCCCGTGAGCCCTTGGAGAAAGGCGCCGAGGGTTTTGATGACGACTTCCTGCTTGCTCACCATTTCGTCAACCAGAAGGGCGGCGACCCGGTCGTTGCTTTCGACGATGACGACAATGCCTTCCCAGGGAACTTCGATCGCTCCGGGGATGCCGAAGCGGCGGTGCAGGCGGTGCAGGGGAAGAACGCGACCGCGATGCTCAAGCACTTCTCCGCGCCCATGCACCGTCGTGAAGGCCTCCTTCGCGGGCCGAAGAGCCATCTGGACGGACGTGCTCGGCAAAATAAAACGATCCATTCCCACCCGCACAACCAGGCCGTCGATAATGGCCATGGTAAGCGGCAGCTTGATGCGGAACGTCGTGCCCTTCCCCACTTCGCTTTCGATCTCCACCTTGCCGCGCAGCTTTTCGATGTTCCGCCGGACAACGTCCATGCCCACGCCTCGACCGGAGACCGCAGTCACCTTCTCGGCCGTCGAGAAACCGGGCAGGAAGATGAAGCTCAAGATCTCTTCCTTCGTGTATTCCTGCGTGGGTGAGGCAAGATTGAGCTTGATGGCTTTCTCGAGGATTTTCTTGGGGTCGATCCCGTGGCCATCGTCACGCAGCTCGATGATGATATTGCTGCCCTGGTGGTAGGCCTTGATCTCAATGCGACCCGCCTCAGGTTTTCCCGCGGCGACGCGCTCCGCCGTGGTTTCCAGGCCGTGGTCGAGCGAGTTGCGAACCATGTGAACCAGGGGATCGCCGATCTCTTCGACCACGGTGCGATCGACTTCTGTCTCCTCGCCGATGGAAACGAACGCCACTTTCTTTCCGAAATCGCGCGCCAGATCGCGAGCCAGGCGCTCCATTTTCTGAAACGAGGGCTTCACGGGCACCATGCGCAGGGACATGGCTGTATGCTGCAGATCCTTGGTGATGCGTCCCAACTGCGCCACATTGCGCTGCAAGGGCGATCCCTCGTCGGTCGAGGCGCGGGCGGACTCGACAAGCTGGCTCTGAACGATGACGAGCTCGCCGACGACATCCATGAGACCGTCCAGCTTCTCGGTGTTGACGCGAACCGTGCTCGTTGCCGCGCCTGTCTGCTGGGCTACTTTTACCGGAGCGCCCGTTTTCTGCTGGTTGACGGCCGCGACTGTGGCGGCCTTCGCCTGCTCGTAGATCGGGTCGGCTTTGAACAGGGGAGCCTCCTCCGCCTGTTCCTGCGAAGGTGCCGCGGGGAACGGCGAATTGGGAGCGGTTACGACCTTTTCCTTAACGGGTTGAGTCGCACTGGAAGCAGTATCAGCCTTTGATTTCGCCTCATCCTTGGGCGCGGGCGCGGAGGCTTGGGGAGCAGACGTTTGAGAGGCAAACGATGCCTTGGGGTTTGAAGCCAGGGCTTTTACCTGGGCGATGAGATGGCTGACAGGGATGATCTCCTCGGGCAACAGGCCCTTGTCGAGGGCGGCCGACATCTGGTTCACCATCGCCTGCACCGCGTCGCGGCTCTGCAGAATGACCGTGACGATCGTCGGATTCAGCCGGATCTCCATGTTGCGGGCGAGATCGAGCAGCGACTCAACCTCGTGCGTGAGCACGTGCATCGGCTTTAGCTGCAGGAAACCGGAGACCCCCTTGATCGTATGGAAGGACCGGAAGATGGAATTCAGCGCATCCTTGTCGTCAGGCTTTCCATCAAGCGTAAGGAGGGCCGCCTCGATCTGCACAAGGTGATCGAGCGCTTCGGAGCGAAACTCGCCGAGAAGTTCCCGATTCTCCTCCAGGTTTAAAACGAGAAGCACATCCACCGAGGGATCGGACGGAATGGCGGCCGGGGCAGAGGATGCACCAAGTTTCTTCCCGGCTTTTTCAACCACCGGCGCCGATTCATCCTTGGGTGCGAAGGCCTCCAGATTGAGCGGAGGGGGTATCTGGCCGTTCTTAACCGCAGCCACCGCCTTGGGAAGCCAGTCCACGACTACACGGAGCGCGCCCAGAGTGTTCTCGTCGAACGGCTGGGCATTATCGAGACGCTTTTCGATCTGGTCTCGCAGCGTGCGAACGGGACCGCAGATTTCCGGCGATATGCTGATCACCTCGGCAAGCTCTCCCAGAAGGCTGTAGGAAGGAATCAAGCCATCATCTCTGCCGGGCTGCGCCAGCACCGATTCGGCGGCAAGACGATTTAGGGTATCCTCAATCTGGGAAAACGATTCCAAGGGGATGGACATGTGTCTGCAGAAAATGAATAAAAGATTGATTCGACCACTTACAGGAAAACTTTATCGTAAAATGATTAAAGCCTGCAAATGTCCTGACCGATTACTGAAAGTTAGTGTGGTGGCTTTCCGCCACATAGCCATCTAAAATCTGCATATGAGCTCAAACGCCCTTTCCACGACCGTCAGCAAGACGACGGCCAACAAGTACCTCACCGTTACGTTGGATAACGAAAGCTATGGCATGGCCGTGTTGAAAGTGCGTGAGATCATACGCCTGCAAAAGATCACTCCCGTCCCTCAGATGCCCGACTACGTCAAGGGCGTCATCAATCTTCGCGGTCGTGTCATTCCCATCGTCGATCTGCGGCTTAAGTTCGGCCTGAAGGCGGAGATTGCCGAGCGCACGTGCATCGTCGTCGTTCAGGTAAGCCTGGCCTCCGGGCAAAACGTCCAGATGGGGCTGATCGTCGATAGCGTCGAGGAAGTGGTCACTCTCACAGCCGATGAGATCGAGCCGACTCCCGAATTCGGCACCAAGATCGATACCAGCTATCTTCTCGGCATGGCCAAGGTGAAGGGGCAGTTGAAGACGCTCCTCGATATCGATCGCGTTGTGGCGCCCGAGGCCGTCGAACGTCTCGCACAGGCGATCACCACCTGAGGCAGGCTTCGCGCACAGGTCTCACAGCCAATTTGTAGCGAACATGGCGCCGGAAGAACCCGGCGCTTTTCTGCGCACTCAGGCCGGTTTCTCGTCGAGGATGTGGCGCAGGCGCGTGCAGACTTCCTCGATGCGGTAGGGTTTCGCGATAAATTCACGCTGCCCCAGCTTCATGAGCTCGGCCTTGACATCCTTGGTGACGTTGCCGCTCACGACAAGAACCTTTGCCTTCGGACGGAGGCGCTTGATCTCCTTGAAGACTTCCATGCCGTGAAGCTCGGGCATGTTGAGATCAAGAAGAACCGCATCCACGGACAGAGCTTTATTTTCAAGGACTTGCACTGCAGCCCGGCCGTCCTGCGCCATCTGCACATGGTAGCCGCACGGTTCGAGCACACTGCAAAGCAGCGTGCGCAGGCTCAGTTCATCCTCGACGACGAGCACGGACTCGGTGCCTTGGGGAAGCTCTCCGAAAGTGCGCGGCGTCTGCGCGGCCTGCGGAGCCGTATCGAGGCCGGACGAAGGCAGATAGGCGGAGAAGGAGCTTCCTTGCTCGGGCGTGCTCTCCACTTCAAGCAGACCCCTGTGATTCAAGATGATACCGTACACCACCGCCAGCCCAAGGCCCGTGCCACCGGCTTCCTGTTTGGTGGTAAAGAAGGGCTCGAAGATCCGGGCTCTCACCTGCGGAGTCATGCCGCTGCCGGTGTCCGTCACGCGAAGGCAGACATAAACCAGGCTCGAATCGGCGCCCAGCCTGGCGAGTTGGGAGCCCTTCACGATGCGGGTCGTCAAGGTAAGGCGCCCTCCTCCTTTGGCCATGGCATCCCTGGCATTCACGCAGAGATTCATGATGACCTGCTGCAACTGGTTCTGGTCGGCCAGAAGCATGGGTATGTTCTCCTCCAGGTCGTAATCGAAGGTGATCGTGCGGGGGAAGGTCTCCGCAAGCAGCGCGCCCAGTTCGCGCACCAGCTTGTTGAGCGCAATGGGCGCGATGCGCACTTCCGTCTTGCGGCTGAAGGTGAGGATTCGCTGCACGAGGCCTACGGCGCGCTGAGCCGCGCTGTGAACCTCCCTCAGGTACCGCCTCAACGTGTCGTCGCCGGGATTCGCCATGGTGCGCGCGAGGCAGACCTCGGTGTACCCGTTGATGATGGCGAGCATGTTGTTGAAATCGTGGGCGATGCCGCCGGCGAGAGTGCCGAGGCTCTCCATTTTCTGCGACTGGCGAAGCTGCTCCTCGAGGCGCTTGCGCTCCGAGACGTCCTCCCGGAGACAAAGCAGATGCGTGATCTCCCCGACAGGATTCCGGATGGGAGAAACCTGGATGGTTTCCCATAGCGTGCCGCCGTCCTTCTTCCGCGTGCGCACCTCGCCGCGCCATTCGCGGCCTGCGCGGATGGTATCGAGGAAGGCGCTATAGGATTCCTCGCTCTCATGGCCTTCGCGGAGGAGAGGGAGATTCTGATCCATGATCTCCTCCAGCGAGTAACCGGTGACCGCGGTGAACTTCGGATTCACGTAATGCACGTGGCCGTGAAGATCGGCGATGAGGGTCGAGACAGGGGACTGCTCGACCGCGCTGGTGAGCTTGTAGGCGTGCTCCTCCGCCTGGCGTTGCTTGGTGACGTCACGGCCGATCGCGCGATAAAGATTGGGTTTGCCCTCCTCGTCGAAAAACGCGGTTTCCTCCCAACTGAGCCAGCGCCAGCCCTGGGCGGTCATCCACCGGGTCTCGTGCTCGATGCGATGCGGGGCCTGCGCAAGAGAAGTGACGAGGGAGCGCCAGCCCGACAGGTCATCGGGGTGCACAAGAGTGGCGATGTCGCGTCCGGCCCACGAAGGCGCGGCCCTGCCGAATTTGCGCGCAAAGGCGAGGTTCACCGCGACGATCTTGCCGGACATCTCGCGAACGCAGGCGAGATAATTGCTGTTCTCCCAGGGGGCGACATAATGCGACTGTATCACAGCCGCGGCCAACGCCGTCGGATGGGGAGTCTCGTTGGAAAGAGCAGCGGCGCGCATTCGTCCGTTTAACGCTTATACGAGCCCGTTCAGCATCATGGGCAGGCGCTGCAGGCTATGGGATAGAGCCGCTCGGGCGATGCTTTGGGCGCTTTCATCCGAGCCGAAGAGGATTTTCCATCCTTGAAGCTCCGACCACGCTTCCTCCTTCATAGGTTCGACATCCTCGAAGCCGCCCCGGATGCCGGCGAAGCGGACGAGTTGGTCGGCCACCTGAACGGCAGCGGCATACATGGTATGGTCCCCGGCATTCTCAGGATCGTTGTGGTACAGCACCGCGCTTACGATCTCAGGGGCGACACGATGACGCTGGAGGTAGTAGCCCCCGACGCGCGCATGGTCCCAACCGATGAGCTCGCGCTCGATGGCGCATACTTCGATCGTGTTGCGCGCAGGCCTCTCGACCACCCTGGCAAACTGATCGGGGAACGCGGTTGCGAGCACCACTTTGCCAACGTTGTGGAGAAGCCCGATGATATAATCCGTGTCGTCATCGACCAGCAGCGTGGAATTTTCCGCAAGGATCTCGCGGGTCATGATCGCGGAGCCGATGGAGTGCTTCCAGAGTTCCCTCCATGGAAGTTTCGAGGGGGTGTTCTGCAGGCGTTCCATGTCCTCGATGACGGGAGTAGCCTTCGCGAGTTCGCGGATCTGCCTCAAGCCGAGATAAAAGACCGCCTCCTCTATATTGTTCACCTTGGCCGTGAGATCGAAGAACACCGAGTTCACCATTCTCAGCAGGCGGGCCGTCAGGGAGGGATCGCGACGAATCACTTCCGCAATCTGGGAGTTGAAACTCAAATCCGACTTCAACAGTTCGCCTAGGGCGCGATTAATGCTGGATAACGAGGCCAGCTTGGGGCAGGCATCGATCCTCTTGGCAATCTCCGCATCGGAAAATGGAACGGAATTGGAGGCTGCCGACGGCTTATTGGCGACCAAAGGAGGCATAGAAAGTGTGACCCGACTAGGGCAAGAGTGTGGATCGGCTCAAAACTGAAAAAATTAAGCCATTCCCAACCCGTTAGAGCGAGTAAATTGAAGAACGGGAAAACATGAAGCTCAAAAATGGGCAGCCGCAACCGCTGCATGCTTTTTTTCTGAATCACGAAAGAGATATGCGCATGGTTGATCCGCGCGATTCGGCGATTCGATTTTCCCTCAAAAGGTTCTCGCGCAAAGTCGCAAAGGAAACTTACCCCAACGCGGAGGACATGGGGAGCACGGGGTATAAAACTCCCAACCCATGTTTGTGTGGATCGAACCTCTGCGCCTTGGCGACTCTGCGCGAATATAGATCGAAGGTCTTCTTCGTTGCCTTCTGTTAATCCTACTCCGCTTCGGGCTTCCGGCTATGCCTTGAGCATATTCAGAATCAGATTGTCTCCCGTCATCTCAGGCGGCTGCTGCATGCCCATCAAGGCAAGCACGGTCGGGGCGACGTCGGCAAGGCGACCTCCCTTCTTCATGCGAGTCTCCTGCTTGCTGAAGCCCTTGCCGACAACGAAGCACTCCACGAGGTTGAGCGTGTGCGACGTGTGCGGGCTGTTGATGACGGGATCCCAGAGTTGCTCCGCGTTGCCGTGATCGGCAAGGATGACGGCGCGGCCTCCCGCCTTCAAAACTGCATCGACGAGCACGCCCACGCCCAGATCGGTCACCTCACAGGCGCGCACCACGGCGGGAATCGAGCCGGTGTGGCCCACCATATCGGGATTGGCGAAGTTGACGACGACGAGGTCGTATTTGCCAGAAGTGATGGCATCGCGGGCGATCACCGCGACGCTCGCGGCCGCCATGTCGGGAGCGAGATCGTAGGTGGAAACCTTGGGGCTGGAAGCCATGCCGCGCTCCTCGCCCGGGAAGGGTTCCTCGCGGTAGTCGTTGAAGAAAAAGGTAACATGCGGATACTTCTCGGTCTCAGCGGTGCGGAACTGCGTCTTTCCGTTCTTGCTGAGCCAATCGCCGAGGATGTTCACCATCTTGGCCGGTTTCTTGAGGATGGCCTCGATGGGCAGTCCCTTTTTGTACTCGGTGAGACCGACATAATAGAGATCGAGCTTCTTGCCGCGATCGAACTCCTTGAAGTCGGGTTCGGCAAAGGCGCGGCTGATTTCGCGCGGACGGTCCCCACGGAAGTTGAAGAAAATGACGGCGTCGCCGTCGCCGATGGTCGCAACGGGCTTTCCGGCTCCGTCCACGATCCAGGTGGGCGTGACAAATTCGTCGCCCGACTGCGAGTCGCTGAGCGGGTTGTCGTAATAATGTTGCATCGCGGCAACGGCACTGGGGGCGGTCGCCCCGGCTTTCTTTCCGGTGAGCATGGAATAAGCCTGGCTCACGCGTTCCCAGCGGTTGTCGCGATCCATGGCCCAGAAACGGCCGCATACGGTCGCCACCTTGCCGACTCCGATTTCCTGGGTCTTGGCCTCAATCTGCTCGATGAAAGCCAAGCCGCTCTTCGGCGGCGTATCGCGGCCATCCATGAAGGCATGGATGTACACGTTCTCGGTAACCCCCTCGGTCCTGGCCAGCTCAAGCAGGCCATAGAGATGTTCGAGCAGGGAGTGCA
>JBAZHQ010000069.1:9957-14772 GCA_041652235.1 Opitutaceae bacterium
CGGAGCACAGGCCCATGAAGTGCAGCTTGGAACCGCGTTCCTTGACCCGCTTCAGGGCGGCCAGCCACACGGCATTGCCCGCGATCTCGCCATCGGAGATGGCCTTCGTGATGCGCACGATCTCCTGATCGACGATGCGTCCCGCTCCGATGTTCTGGTGCCCCACCTCGCTATTGCCCATTACTCCGATGGGCACACCCACATCCAGGCCGCTCGCTGCCAGAAGGGCATGCGGATAAGTGGCCTGAAGCATGTCGTCGCAGGGCTTGCGCGCCAGAAAAACGGCATTGTATTCGTTTTGGGAAGGATCGGGGTTCTTTCCCCAACCATCGCGGATGACCAGAACTACGGGAATGCGAGGAGTGCTCATAATGAAAAATGGAAGCCTTCCATGTGAGAGGATTCGCAGGCGTAAAACAAGCCCGCGCTTTCGGCGGACCGGGATTTAGGGCATTCCCCTACGCATTTTCCACCGGTCCTTGGCGCTCATCGGCCGCCCGTGCTGTGACGAGATTGGCAATAAATGTGCTGAAGGAAGATCGTCATGAATCTTATAATCCGCGATACCTTGGTAAATCCACCCACGTGGTTCGCGTCGTTCCGCGACCTCACGCTCTACTGCAACATCTTCCTGCATGACGACGTTGTAATAGAGTCGGATGACGCGGACATCTACTATAGGTGGATCAAGCCCCGCGGAGGCATGGATTTTGTGGAGGACTTCGTGCGACCGGGTTCCGAGGACGGAGTGAGGCTCGACATCGAACACCAATTCCCCCGCACGATCGTCACCGACCGGATCGCGCCTGAGAACGTGCACAGGCTGATCGCCCAGATCCAGTGGATCCAGCGCGCCGCCTGAGGCGACGTCCGTCGCCACAGAGGCCGCTCTGCGGCCACAGTCCGACCGTCCGACTGATGCGGCGGGCATCGCAGTTCGGCAAACTGTTGTCTGGTACAAAACGGGTTTCCGATGAAGATTGCCGATTTATGGACGCCACACTCTTCGCTCAAGCACGCATACTGAACCAGCCCATCTACCAGCCCGGAAAGCCGATCTCGCATGTCGCGAGGGAATTCGGCCTGGACGCCGCCACAATCGACAAGCTGGCCTCCAACGAGAATCCGCTCGGCCCCTCCCCCCTGGGTCTCGCCGCCGCGACTGCCGCTCTTCGCGACATGCACCTTTACCCGGACGGCAGTTGCTACGATCTCACCGGCAAACTCGCCGGGCGCCTGGGTCTTGGCCGCGATCAGCTTGTATTTGGCAACGGTTCCAACGAGGTGCTCGAACTGGTCGCCCACGCCTTCCTCGGCCCCGATACGGAAGCGGTCATGGGCGTGCAGGGCTTCGTCGTCTATAAGCTCGTGACCCTGCTCATGGGCGGAAAGCCCGTGGAGGTGCCCATGCCCGGATTCAAGCACGATCTCGCCGCGATGCGGGCTGCGGTCACGCCGCGCACGCGCGTCGTTTTTGTCGCCAGCCCGAACAATCCCACCGGCACCGCCAACAGCGAGGCGGAGCTGATCGCCTTCGCGCGCAGCCTGCCCGAGAACGTGCTCTTCGTGCTCGACGAGGCGTATGTGGAATATCAGGACAAGATCCCCGACCTGCGCCCTCTCATCGCGGAAGGCCGGCCCGTCATCTGCGCCCGCACCTTCTCGAAGATCTACGGGCTCGCCGGGCTTCGCGTGGGCTACGCCTACACCCGTCCCAACATCGCCGCGCTGCTGCAACGGGCCCGCGAGCCGTTCAACGTCAATTCCATCGCACAGGCCGCCGCCTGCGCGGCCCTCGACGACGCCGACTTCGTGAAGCGCAGCAGGGAGACCAACCGCGCCGGACTCCAGCAACTCGCCGCCGGTTTCAAGTCCCTGGGACTCGAATACGTTCCATCCGAGGGTAATTTCATCCTCGTTAAGATCGGCGACGGCGCCGCCGCCTTCCGTTTCATGCAGGCCCGCGGCACCATCGTCCGCCCCTTCGGGGGACTGCCCGAGCACGTCCGCGTCACCGTGGGCACAGCGCCGCAGAACGAGCGCTGCCTCGTCAGCATGAAAGCCTTCCTTTCAACCCGTTCTTAAGCTTCCTTCCGGTCAAAGCATGCATCCTTCTCAAGATCCCTCCGGCCGCCTTCTGTTGAGCGGCAACGAAGCGGTGGCGCTTTCGGCGCTCCACTGCGGCGTCGCGCTCGGCACCGGCTATCCCGGCACTCCCTCCACCGAAGTTCTCGAGAATTTCGGCGCCCTCGGCGGCAAGGCCCAATGGGCTCCCAACGAGAAGGTGGCCGCGGAGGTCGCGCTCGGCGCCGCCTTTGGCCGGGCGCGCGTGCTCTGCGCCATGAAGCATGTCGGTCTCAACGTCGCGGCGGATGTCCTCTTCACCATGACCTACTCCGGGGTGGAAGGCGGCTACGTGCTGCTGGTCGCCGACGACCCGGGCATGGCCTCCAGCCAGAACGAGCAGGACAGCCGGCGCTACGCCGAGGCCGCCGCGGCCCCCTTGTTCGAGCCCTCGGATTCGCAGGAGGCCTACGATCTTCTTCGCACGGCCTATGAGGCAAGCGAGCGCTGGCACATCCCCGTGATCTTCCGCATGACCACGCGCATCTGCCATTCGAAGTCCCCCGTCATGCCGCGCATCCCGCTCGGGGCGCCCGTCACGGGCACCGGCGCTCCCATACCCGATTTCGTTCGTAACATTGCGGGCCGCGTCATGGTGCCCGGCCATGCCAAGCCCGCCCACCGGCGCCTTCGCGCCAAGATGGCGGAGATCCAGGCCTGGAACGAGAAGGAAGGCCCCAACCGCATCGAGAAACGCGGCAGGGCCCTCGGCGCGATCGTGGGCGGCATCAGCTATCACCACCTGCGCGAAGCCGCTCCGGATGCCAGCATTCTCAAGCTCGGCATGAGCCATCCGGTGCCCCTGCAACTCATCCGCGACTTCGCCGCCTCGGTGGACCGCTGCGTCGTGATCGAGGAGAACGACCCTTGGCTGGCCTCCGCCTGCCGCGCCGCGGGCATTGCGGTGGAGTCCAAGGACGACGCCGTCTTCCGTTTCGGCGAACTGAACGTGGACCGCGTGCGCCGTATCCTGGCCCGGGATACAAGCCCCGAGCCCGTCCCGCCGCGCGGAAAACCGCCGGAACTCTGCTCCGGCTGCCCGCACCGCTCCAGCTTCGAGGTATTGAAGGAGCTCGACTGCATCGTCTCGGGCGACATCGGCTGCTACACGCTCGCCGCCCTGCCGCCCATATCGGCGATGGACATGATGATCGACATGGGAGCGGCGGTGGGCATGGGCCTGGGACTCCGCCACGTGCTGCCGCGCGAGCAGGCGAAGCGCGTGGTCTCCGTGATCGGAGACAGCACCTTCCTCCATGGCGGCCTGCCCGGACTTGTCGAAATGGCCTACAATCCCCCTGAGACCGGCCACGTGCTGGTAATTCTCGACAACGGCACCACCGCCATGACGGGTCAGCAGGAGCATCCCGGCACGGGCCGGATGCTCGACGGCGAGGCGACCTACAAGGTCAGCTATGAGGACATGGCCCGCGCCGCCGGAGTGAAAAACGTCATCACGCTAAACCCGGTCCGCGAGAAGGCGAAATTCAAGGAACTCCTCGCCGAGGCTCTGCGCAAAGACGAGCTAAGTGTGTTCATCGCCCGAAGCCCCTGCATCCTCGCCGCCGGCCGCATCATGTCCTGGGAGAAAGAGCAGAAAGCCAAAGGAGGCGACGACGCTCCCGCCTGCGATTGCGGCGGAGCCTGCCAGAGCTGACAAAAGGATCACGACCCATGACTTCCACTCCATCGAATATCACCAACGTGCGCTTCGCCGGCCTCGGCGGCACCGGCGTCATCAAGGCGTCCGATATCCTCGCCGACGTCGCCTTCCGCTGCGGACGCACCGTGAAGAAAGCCGAAGTCCACGGCATGAGCCAGCGCGGCGGATCCGTGCAATCGGACGTGCGCTTCGGCGACGAAGTGCACAGCCCCATGATCCCCGACGCCTGCTGCGATTTTCTCGTCGTGATGGACCCTTCCCAGGCGGCCGTCGTTGAAGGCAGCCTGCGCCCCGGGGGAAAAATTCTCACTCCGGCTGACATCGACACTGCAAAACTTCCCTCGGCTAAGGCGCTGAACGTCGCCATGCTGGGTCGCCTAAGCCGTTATTTTGACTTTCCCGAAAGCGTTTGGCGTGAAAGTCTACGGGTCAGCTTTGCAGAAAAGCTTCACACAGCAAACGACATCGCATTCAACCTAGGAAGAACCCCATGATACCCCATCTCTGGAATGATCTGGAGGGCACTTTTTTTCCGGAAAGCGCCCTTGATTACATGCCCGTGCCACGCCTCAGGGAAGTGCAGCTTCAGCGGCTGAAAGCCGTCGTCGCCCACGCCTACGATCGAGTCCCTCTCTTTCGTGAACGCATGGACACCAAGGGCGTGAAGCCTGCGGATATCCAGAAGCTTGAGGACGTGCGCCTGCTGCATTTCACGGTCAAGGCAGACCTGCGCGACACCTATCCCTACGGACTTTTCGCGGTTCCGATGAGCGAAGTCGTGCGCCTGCACGCCTCCAGCGGCACCACGGGCAAACCCATCGTCGTCGGCTATACAGCCCAAGACATGGAGGTATGGAAGCAGGTCATCATGCGGACGCTCTACGCCGCTGGATACAGGCGCAGCGACATCGTGCAAAACATGTACGGCTATGGCCTCTTCACCGGCGGCCTCGGGCTCCATGGCGGCTTGGAAGGCATCGGCGCAACGGTCATTCCCATCTCTGGCGGCAACAGCGAGCGCCAGATCA
>JBAZHQ010000070.1:0-14669 GCA_041652235.1 Opitutaceae bacterium
CGATCTCCTGCTGTGCCCGCCGTAGCCATGCGAAGGTGGGAGCCTGTCGAACGGGCTCCTCGATTCTATCTTCTTTGGTTGCGGCTCCGCCGCTCCAGGTTACCTGCCACCCTGGAGAATGTGGTAGTTCGCCATCGAGATGCCGCTGAGCATGGCACCGACAATGCCGAGGAAGCCCTGGTCGGTGCCGCAGAGGTAGAGATTGGAAAGAGAGCTGCGGCCCTGGCGATTCTTCTCAGGAGCGCCGTAGATGGCGCCTCCGATGTGTCCGGTGTACTTGGTGATCGTGCGGGGCGTGAACATATCCGTCGTCACGGTGGCGAGGGCGAGAGCTCCGGGAGACGGCAGCGCGGGCATAAAGCGGCGCGCACTGTCCTGAATCTTCGCATACCAACGCGCCTTGCCGGCCCTGTAGGCATCCTCCGGGAGTTGAGCCCAGGCGTCATGGTTCGCAAGGCAGGTGCAGCGGAAGAGACCTTCGGGCAACTCGCGTCCGTCGCCGAAGTTGAAATTGTTCGGGATGCAGATGACTCCGCTGCGCACATCCACCTGCCCCTCGGGATGCTCGTAGCTAAAGCGCTCGCTGTCGTTGAAAAACACGATCGTATCCTGGCCCCAGCCGAGCGCTGCGGGCTGCCGGTCCAGGACAGTGATGGTCTCCACAAAGGTGAGACGAGCCGGTTGGCTTGAATCCCGGTCTGCCTGGCTTCCTTTCCGGCATCCGACCTGTCGTGCTGTGCCCGCCGTAGCCATGCGAAGGTGGGAGCCTGTCGAACGGACATCCGACCTGTCCTGAACGTGTCGAATGGATCTCCGACCTGTCGTGCTGTGCCCGCCGTAGCCATGCGAAGGTGGGAGCCTGTCGAACGGATCTCCGGTCTCTTCTGCAAGCAAGGCCTGGGTCTCGGCGGAACCGATCGAGGAAACGATGTGATCGGCCGTGACCTCTTCGCCTGAGTCGAGAATGAGGGCGGCCGCCCTGCCCTCGCGGGCAATGATCCGCTTCACACCGCATTTCATGCGACGCTCGCCTCCCGCTTGGCGGTATTTCTCAAGCAAGACGCGGATGATCACCCGAACGCCCTCGAAGGGACGGGCGAAGCCTTCGAGGAAAAGCGCCTTGAACATAATGGCGAACTGGCCGAACTCCATGTCCCGCTCCCGGGCGCTCCCGTAATACATCGTCGGGCAGAACAGCATGTCCTCAAGAAGCGGATCGGCGATATGCCGGCGCACCACGAAACGGGCCGAGACGGGCTGCGCGTCGAGCGAGACATCGTCCGTGCAGCGCACGGCTTCCACCAGCTTGTGGAAGCCATCGACCTGGGAGGGGAACCGCGCGGCGATCTCGCTTTCGAACAGGGCAAAATCGTTAGTGAAGCGCAGCGAGACCTCGCCTGCGCCGCCAAACGCGATGCGCGACTGCTTCTGTTCGCAGAGATCGAACTCATCGCGATCGATCCGGAGCTGCCGCAGGAGTTTCCCCAAGGGCGTGCCCTTCACCCCGGGCTTCACGAAGTTGGTCATCGCATGGAGGCCCACGTCGAACTTTCTCCCGCCGATGCTATAAAAACCGTTCAGACCGCCGGCGGCGTTGTGCCGCTCGAAAATGCACACCTTCTTGCCGAAGTGGGCCAGCCGGATGCCTGCGGCGAGGCCTGACATGCCGGCGCCGATGATGGCGACATCGTAATGGGAAGGTGCGCTCATTAGCCGATGAACCAAGGATACGCAGATGAATGGCCACAAAAAGGCATAACGCGGCAGAGCCGCAACCAAAGAGGCCTGTTTAGCGAAAGCTCCCTTCCTTTGGATTCCTTTCTTCTTCTCCGCTTCTCCGCAGTAAAAAATGGGTTGAGGTTCCGATCATCCAATCCAAAGACATTTTTACTGCGGAGAAACGGAGAAGAAGGCCGTGCAGATTCCTCGCGGCCTGAGATGATTCGCATAGATAGTAGTACGAAAAAGCACGAAAAAATGACTTCGGATTCAAATCTCATTCGCAGGTGAACCGTATTCCAATCAAACGGAATTGGAGGCCTAATTTTTGTGAATCTTGTCTGATGTCGCTACGCTCGGTAGTGCCTTTTCGTGGCTAAATTCCGTGGATCGTGCATGAAAAAGGCCGGGGGGAGCCCGGCCTGAAAGGGGGGTTCGGGCCGAGCCCGCATTACTTGCCCAGAACGGCGAACTTCGGAACGAGGTACTCGGCGGCGCTGTCGAGGGATGCGAGCTTCATGTAGTCGGCCTCAGGCACCTCAATGCCGTGGCGCTTGCGAAGCTCCATGACGATGTCGAGGAAGTCCATGCTGTCCAGCTGCAGCTGGTCGCGGAGGCGCACGTCGGGCTTCACGTTGGAAAGGTCCTCGTCGGGAGCGATGTCCGCCACGATATCAAGCACCAGCTTTTTGCAGTCGTCGTTGGTCATAGTTCTTAGGGAAAAGATGAAATTAGGGGACAAAGCGCTTCACGATCAACGCGGAATTTATCCCCAACATGCCAAAGGAGTTGTTCAGAATGGTGTCAACCTTGGCAACCTTCCTGGGCTGGTTGACGACAAGGCCGGTCAGGGCGCACTTGGGGTCGAGCTGCTCGATGTTGATCGTCGGATGCACCGTGAGGTCGTCGAAGGAAGGAAGGTTGCCCGCCAGTTCGAGCGCTCCCGCGGCTCCCATGGCGTGGCCGATGTAGCTCTTGGTGTTGTTGATGTGGGTATCCGGACACTGGTCGCCGAAGACCGCCCGGATGGCCTCGCACTCCTGGATGTCGCCCATGGGGGTTGCGGTGGCGTGGGTATTGACGATATGGATATCGCCGGGCACGAGCCCGGCCTTGGCGATGGCGGCCCGGACGCACTGAGCCTGGCGCTCGGGGTTGGGCAGCACGTAATCGGTGGCATCGCTGTTGATGCAGTAACCGGAGATTTCGCCGTAGATCCTGGCGCCGCGGGCCACGGCATCCTCAAGGCGTTCAAGCGTGTAGAGGCAGCCGCCTTCCGCGATCACAATGCCGTTGCGAGTGAGATCGAAGGGGCGCGAGGACTTGTTGACGTCGGTCGGATGGCTGCCGAGGGCATTCTGCGCCTTGAAGCCCGCAAAGATGCCGAAGGTGTGGATGCTCTCGCTCACGCCGCCGCACAGGGCGATATCGACCTCGTGAAGGCGCAGCATCTGGGCGGCATGGATCAGGCCGACGTTGCCGGCGGCGCAAGCGGCACCGAGCGTGTAGGCGGGCCCGGTCGAACCCAGGTGCAGGGAAATCTCGCCCGCCGGGTTGTTGGCTACCGTCCGGGGGTTGTGGTAGTGATTCCAGTACTTCGTGTCGTGCTTGAAGAGCGAGATATTGAAGATCTCGTTTTCCGTCGTCACGTTGCCGTGCTCGGTGATGCCGATGTAAATGCCGGTGCGGTCCTTCTTGAGAGTCTCCAATGTCACGCCGCTGTCGGCCAGCGCCTCGCGGGCGCAGTAAACGCCAATCGATCCGGCGCGCGTTCCAACACGCACGTCCTTCTTCCTCTGGTACTTGAGAGGATCGAAGGAGCAGACGCCGGCCGGCAGGCGCCCCATGTAGCGAACATCGATCAACCCGATGCGCGCAATGCCCGCCAGCAAGTTGGAGCGAAATTCCGCCAGCGAATTGCCATTCGGAGCCGTGAGGCCCACGCCGGTGATGACGATGCGTGAAAGGGAATCGGACATGGAGGAGTAAAAACGGCTAGCCAAGGACCTGATTTGCGCAATACAAGGCTATTCCACCTTATGAATGTACTCGTCGTCGGAGGCGCCGGTTATATCGGCAGCCATTGTGTGCGCCAACTCATTGCGGCGGGACATCGCCCGGTTGTTCTCGACAACCTGGTTTATGGGCACCGCCAGGCGGTCGCTCAGGACATTCCTTTCTACAACGCCAACTTAGGCGATGTTGACGCGGTGAAGGGCATTCTGCTCCGGGAAAAAATCGAGCTCGTCATGCACTTCGCCGCCTACTGCTACGTGGGCGAGTCGGTGACGGCGCCCCTCAAATACTACGAGAACAACCTGGCCGCGCCCCTGCGCCTGCTGGGCGCCATGGTGGACGTGGGCGTGAAAAAATTCGTGTTCTCCTCCACCTGCGCCACCTACGGCGTGCCCGACCGCCTGCCGATGACGGAGGATCTGCCCCAGGCTCCCATCAACCCCTACGGTCAGACAAAACTCGATGTGGAAAACCTGCTCAAGGCCCTCGCCGTCGCGCATGGGCTCAGCTTTGCCGCCTTCCGCTATTTCAACGCGGCGGGCGCCTCCGAGGACGGCAGCATCGGCGAAGACCACAATCCCGAGACACACCTGATTCCGCTCGCGATCGATGTCGCCGTGGGCAAACGCGCCAGCCTGCAGCTCTTCGGAACCGACTACCCCACCCCCGACGGCACCTGCTTGCGCGACTATGTGCACGTCGACGACTTGAGCCGCGCCCACATCGCGGTGTTTCCAAAACTCGGCGAGCCCGGCAAGGGATTCTTCTACAACCTGGGTACGGGAAAGCCCTTCTCCGTCCGCGAGATCATACGCGCCGTCGAAAAGATCACAGGAAAGCCGGTGCCCGTCATCGAGACGCCGCGCCGCGCGGGCGATCCTCCGGCGTTGTTCGCCGATTCCTCCAAGGCCAAGCGCGAACTGGGATGGAAGGTGAAGTTCCCGGACGCCGAGTCCATCATCGCCACCGCCTGGAAATGGCACAAGGCGCACCCGAACGGGTACGGCGGGAAATAGCTATCGGAACAGAAGCCAGAGTACAGAAGTTAGAGGCCAGATTCCAGAAGCCAGATATCAAATCCGCAATCTTCCCTGACTTCCAAAATTCGATCTCTGATTTCCGCCTGATTGTTTTCCTTCCTGGCCTCTGGCTTCCGGCTTCCGGCTTCTTTTCCCAAACCCTACTACGCATTCCGCACCTCTAATGCCATCCAACACCGCCGCTCCCGCACCGCTCGCTCCGCTTCCGGGAAATCCGGGCGACGATGAGGTGCTCGAACGTTTCCTGAGCGTCGCGGCGGAGCGCGGTCTCACGCTCTATCCCGAGCAGGAGGAGGCCATCCTCGAACTGCTCGCAGGGCGCAATGTGATCCTGAATACGCCCACCGGGTCCGGGAAATCCCTCGTCGCGGCCGCATTTCACTTCAAAGCCCTCTGCGCGGGGCAGCGCTCCGTTTACACCTGCCCAATCAAAGCGCTGGTGAACGAGAAATTCCTGTCGCTCTGCCGCGACTTCGGCCCGGAAAACGTCGGCATGATGACCGGCGACGCCAGCGTGAACCCCGAGGCTCCGGTGCTTTGCTGCACCGCCGAGATCCTGGCCAACATCGCCCTCCACCGAGGCGACCGCGCGCCCTTCGCCGCCGTCATCATGGACGAGTTTCATTACTACTCGGATGTCGATCGCGGCTACGCCTGGCAGGTCCCCCTCCTCACCCTGCCCCAAGCGCGCTTCCTTCTCATGTCGGCCACCCTGGGCGGCACCGCGTTCTTCGAGCGCGATCTGGAGCGCCTCACCGCGGCCCCGTGCGTGACCATTCGCAGCGACAGGCGTCCGGTGCCGCTCCAGTTCGAGTACTCGGAGACTCCTCTCACCGAGCGGGTCGCCCGGCTCCTCGCAGAGAACAAGTACCCGGTCTATCTCGTTTACTTCACGCAGCGCTCCGCCTCCGAGGGCGCTCAGGACTGGATGAGCCTCAACATCTGCACCCGTGAGGAAAAGGCGGCCATCGCCACGGAGTTGGAGCGGGTGAAATTCAACAGCCCCTACGGTCGCGAAGTGAAGCGCTGGCTCCGCAATGGCATCGGCGTGCACCACGCGGGCCTTCTCCCGAAATACCGCATCATCGTCGAGCAGCTTGCCCAGAGGGGACTGCTGAAGCTCATCTGCGGCACCGACACACTTGGCGTGGGCATCAACGTTCCCATCCGCACCGTCGTTTTCACACAGCTCTTCAAGTACGACGGGCAAAAGGCCGCCATTCTCAGCGTGCGCGATTTTCGCCAGGTCTCGGGACGCGCGGGCCGCAAGGGCTACGATGACGTGGGCTATGTGGTCGTTCAGGCGCCCGAGCATGTGATTGAAAACCGCGTCGCGGAGCAAAAGGCCGCATCCGACCCAAAGAAAAAGAAGAAGCTCGTGAAGGCCCGCCCGCCCGAGGGCTTCGTGGGCTGGGACTCCGCCACCTTCGAAAAACTGATGCAAGCGCCGGCGGAGGCGCTCACCTCCCGCTTCGACGTTACCCACGGGATGCTGCTCCAGGTGCTCGCCCGCGATGGCGACGGCTGCCGGGCGATGAAGGCCCTCCTGGCAGATTGCCACGAGACCGCGGCCCGCAAGCGCCAGCTCCGCCGCCGTGCGTGGCAACTCTTCCGCTCGCTCCTGGACCGCCGCATCATCGAGTGGATTCCGCCGCAGCCTTCGGGTCGCAAGCTCCACGTGAATGTAGATCTGCAGGAGAATTTCTCCCTGCATCAGGCCCTCTCGCTGTACCTGATCGACACGCTTCCGCTCCTCGACGCCAACTCCCCCGATCATCCGCTCGACGTGCTCACCCTCTGCGAAGCCATCGTGGAGGACCCCGATGCCATCCTGCGCCGCCAGGTGGACAAGCTGAAGAACGAGAAATTCCAGGAACTGAAGGCGGCGGACGTGCCTTTCGATGAACGTATGGAAAAGCTCGAACAGATCGAGCACCCCAAGCCGTTGCGCGAGTTTCTCTACGACAGCTTCAACCGTTTCGCAGCGGACCACCCCTGGGTGGAGAAGGAAAACATCCGGCCCAAATCCATCGCCCGGGAGATGTACGAGCGCTACCTCTCCTTCGCCGAATATGTGAGGGAGTACGGCCTGGAACGCATGGAGGGGCTCCTGCTGCGCCATCTCATGCAGGCCTACAAGGTCCTCGCCCAGACCGTCCCCGACTCGTTCAAGACGCCCGAGGTGGTCGAGATGGAGGATTACCTGCGCGAGCTCATCCGTGGCATCGACAACAGCCTGCTTGAGGAATGGGAGAAGTTGCGTAATCCGGAGTTCGTCGCCGTCGAGGCGGCCGACAAGCCGGAGCGCCCCGCGAGTTACGACATCACCCGCGACAAAGCGGCGTTCCAACGGCTCCTGCGCACCGCAATTTTCGGCTTTCTCCAGGACGTCTCCTCACGCGACTGGGAAAGCGCCGCCGAGCGCCTGCGCAGCGGCGAGGCCGGCGCCTCCGCCGAGGGCGACATCCTGTCAGAGGAGGCGCGCCGCATCGAAGCCGCCTTCAAGTCCTATTTCGAAGCCCGCTCCCGTTTCCGCCTCGACCCCGCCGGGCGCGCGGCGGCGAACACGCACATCGACGAGGACAAGGAGCGCCAGGAATGGCGCATCGCGCAGGTGCTCATCGACACCGGCGACTGCAACGACTGGGAACTGCACCTGAGTCTTTCCCTCGCCGACTCGCGCGCCCAAAACCGCCCCGTGCTCAGCTTCGCCGGCATAGCCCCCATCGGATCCTGAAGTCCGGAAGCCCGGATTTCTTCTCCGAGTCTCCACAGTGAAAACTGCCTTTGCCTTTCGAGCCAATCCCCAGGCCCTTTTTTACTGCGGAGACTCGGTGAATTGTTTCCTATGGCGTTTGATTTACGATGGCACACGCCCGTTGCACGTTTACGTTGGTTCTCGATCTGAAGGCCGGACACCGTTGCGCGGCGCACGCCCACGAGTGCGCGGAGATTGTCGTCAATCAGGACTGCTCCGGATGGCTGTGGCATAATCGGATGCGCTATCGGTATCCCTCGCGGAGCGCATTCGTATATCAACCCGGCACACAGCATTGGATCGAAAATTGCGAGGCTGGCAGGCAGGTGTGCGTCGGCGTGATCGGCGCGGGCGTGCACTCGCTCAAGCCCGGAGTGATCCAACCGGATAAGGAAGTGCAGGATCTCGCCGAGGCAATTTCGGCTGCGGCAAACGCGACGAGTCCCTTTCGCGAGAGCAAGCTCGATTTCCTGGCAGGGCTGCTGGTGCTGCGCCTCAAGGAGTTGACGCATCGGGATTCACCGGAAACGGCGACGACGACGACAGCCGCCCGAGCGCGGGCGCTGCTCGATGAGAACCTCACCGAAAAAATGGAGATCTCGGATCTCGCCCGCCGCGTGTACGTCAGCCCGGGATATTTGCGCCTGTTGTTTCGGAAGGAGTTCGGCGAATCGCCGCTCCACTACGTTATCCGGCGCCGCATTGAACAATCCCGCGTCCTGCTTCTTTCGACGAACGACCCGGTGCAAGCTGTCGCGAAGTCCTGCGGCTTCTCCTCGCCCTTCTACTTCTCACGGATGTTCCGGAAGATTATCGGCGTCGCTCCGGCGGTTTATCGCGCCAAAGCCCGCTCCGCTACCCACGCAAAGTAGCCGTCTCGTTCCGCCGATCGATCGTCGCCGGAATTTCAGGCTGGGAGGATGCGCGGTTTGGACATGCCGCTGTCTCTTTGTGCATGCCGATTGATGCGTTGCGTGCATTCCAAAGAATGCATCGGCGTGTTACATTCAGGGCGGCTTCCATGAAACAACTTCCATTGTCAGCGGCATCCCGCCCCTAGCGTCATCCCTATCCCGGCCACCTGACGTCGCGCCCATCATTCGCCATGAAGATCGTCGAACTTAAACCTTTCATTCTGCATGTCCCAGTCACGGGTGATTCCATTTCGGACAGCACGCACACCGTCTCGCACTGGGGCGTGACCGGCGTGGAGATTCGAACGGATTCCGGCCTGAGCGGCTTCGGATTCACCGGAACGCATGGGCACATCGCGAGCGACCGAAGCATCACGCAGTGGATCGCCCAATGCCTCTCCCCGCTGTTGATCCGCGAGGATGCGATGGATCACGAACGCCTCTGGTCGCGGCTGTTTCATCATCCGCCCCTGCAATGGGTCGGGAGGGCGGGCGTGGCGCAGCTGGCGCTGGCCGCGGTGGATATTGCGCTTTGGGACTTGAAGGCGAAGCACGCAGGCGTGCCGCTTTGGAAGCTCCTGGGGGGTGCGACCAAGGAACAGGTGCTGGCTTACAACACGGACATCGGCTGGCTCAGCCTCCCCACCGATACCCTTGTCGAGAAGGCTCGGCGCGCGGTGACCGGCGATGGATTTCGGGCGATCAAAATCAAGGTCGGCTCCGCGGATTTCCGGGTCGATCTGGACCGGCTGTCGGCGGTGCGCTCGGCGGTCGGCCCGAATGTCCGAATCGCCGTGGATGGGAACGGACGCTGGGACCTCCCGACGGCGCAGCGCTTTTGCCGCGAAGCGGAGGCTTCCGACGTGTGGTGGTTTGAGGAGCCGCTCTGGTATGACGATGTCGCGGGACACACGAGGCTGGCTGCGTCGACGAGAATACCGATTGCGCTGGGCGAACAGCTTTACACGGCGGACGCGTTCACGACCTTTATGAACGCGAATGCGGTTCATTATGTGCAACCGGATGTGACGCGGCTCGGAGGTATCACCGAATTCATCCGGGTCGCTCACGCGGCGCACGGGCGCCGACTGCCCGTGGCCGCGCACGCCGGGGACATGTCCCAGGTCCACGTCCATCTCAGCTTCTGGCATCCGGCCTGCGAGGTGCTCGAATACATACCTTGGATCCGCCGGTGCTTCGAGGAGCCGATCCTGGTACGCGAGGGCTTTTTCGAGCGGCCGCAGCAGCCGGGTGCGGGCACGACCCTCACCCGCGAAGCGATCGAGCGTTTCGGCCAGCCCATGGACTAAATCACCCGTCGCGAGAATAACAAACCACCATGCCCGCAACGATGAACCCACGCTCACTATTTCTTGAGGAGCTCACATCGCCTGAAATCGCCGAGTTGATTACTTCCGGATGGAAGGATGTGATCGTCCCCCTGGGTGCCACGGAACAGCACGGACCGGGACTTCCGCTGCTGGTCGATACGGCTCACGGTCGCGAGACCTGCCGCCGGGCCGCGGCGCGCCTCGGACGCGTGCTGGTCGCGCCGGCAGTACCCTTCGGCTACTCGCCGGAGCATGCGCATTTTCCCGGAACGATCACCGTGCGAAAGGAGACCATCGTCGGTCTGGTCGAGGATATCGCCTCCAGTCTCGCCAGCGCCGGTTTCTCTTTCGTGTATTTTTGGTATGGGCATGGCGGTGACTGGGCTTGTCTCCACGAAGCGATCGCATCGATGAAAAATCGCTGGCCGCCGTGCCGGATCGTCGGCGTCGCCGACGTCGCGGCGTACGTGGCGGAAACATGGGATTCCTATCCGCCAAGTCAGGGGGTGCCGCTCACGGTATCGGGCTCGCATGCCGGCGAGTTCGAGGCGTCCATCATGCTGGCCATCGCACCGCACCTTGTCCGGCGCGACTGCCTTGCCCAAGGCTCGCCCGAGCCCTTGAGCCTCATTGCCGATCAAATGATGCGGGAGGGAATGCAATCCGTGTCCATGAACGGAGTCTTGGGCGACCAGCGAGCCGCAGACGCCGCCCGTGGCGAACGATATCTTGAAGTCCTGGCGCAGTGGCTCGCCGATGATTTCAACAAGCAAAAAGGAGCCCCAATGCCCGCTGAACCCCTCAGGCTCGCTTTTATCGGGGCCGGCCGGGTAGCCGACGTTCACCATGAGTCGGTGAAGGCGCTGGCGGATCGCTGCCGCCTGGTTGCGGTCTGCGATCCGCGAAGCGAGGCGAGAGAGAAGCGCTCCCGCGAATGGAATGTGCCGGCATACGAAACGTTTGACGAACTGCTCGACGCGGAACGGATCGACGGAGCGTGCCTGTTTCTTCCGCACCACGTCCACCTGAGCCAGGTCGCTCGCGCCGCCGAGCGCGGTGTTCCCGTTTTACTGGAAAAGCCGCTTGCCGCCGAAATGAGCGAAGCCCTGGCGATCAAGGAGCTGGTCGAAAAAACCGGGCTCACGCTTCTAGTCGGCCATAACGGCTTGTTTCACCCGGCCTTCGTTCAAGCGGCTGACTTCGTTCGAAGCGGACGCCTGGGACGTCCGCTCTTTGGGCGCGGCGAATCGGCGGGATGGCTCGCCTTTCGAAGCTGGGATTTCCGGAAGAGCCGCCATGAAACGGGCGGCGGTTGCTGGATCGATGTCGGCGGACACCTTGTCTATTGTCTGCGCGAACTCCTCGGCGAGGTCGTCGATGTGACGGGGTTCACCGCGAACCTCGCCCGGAAGGAGATGGAAGGCGAGGACCATGCCTGCGTCACCTTGCGCTACGCTTCGGGCGCTCTGGCCCAGCTCTTCGTGAGCTATGGCCACAAGCTGCCCGGCTACGAATTGGACTGGCCTCATGGTTACCGCAACGGTCTTGAAGTCTACGGTGATGCGGGCTCATTGCGTTACTCGATCTCGCCGACACCGGAACTGAGCTGCTTTTCCGAGGTGACAGGGGTCATGGCTCCCGAATGGCGGGGATGGCTGACGCGAACGCCAGCGGAGCCATATTCCTTCAGCTCTCAGGCGGAACTGGCTCACTTTCTCGATTGCATCGAACGCAGGGCGGTTCCGAAAGTGTCCGCCGCCGATGCGTGCGACGTTCTGAAAGTCCTGTTGCGCGTCTACGAGGTCTGTCGCCATGACTAAACTTCCCACAGCAAGCCTAGACTCTTTGCGCGCTGTTCTGGACCGCATGGGCGAGCCGAGCGCTGTCATTGCCGGCGCGGCGGGACGCCTGCTCGTCGCCTGTCGCGGCGGACGGATTCTCTCGTGGGAGACTGCGCCGGGCGCAGAGAATGTCTTTTGGAGCCACGACGATGCGTTCGCCTGCAAGTCGTCGGCCGAGCTGACCGCGCTCCACGGCGGCATGGGTGGAGCCCGGGTGTGGTTCGGACCGGAATACGCCTATGGTTGGGACGGCGAGCCGGACACGGAGCGGTTCACCAACTATGTCGTGCAACCCGACCAGGACCCCGGCCGCTATCGGATCGTACAAAGCGCGGCAGATTGCGTTACCCTGCAGGCGGAAGGCCGGCTGCACGATTATCAGGCCGGGCGCCAGGTGAGTTTCAGTCTTCGGCGAACGATCCGGGCGGATGTTGATCCCGGCGAAAGCGGGATTGGCGTCCCTGCGGGCGTCACCGCCTTCGCTCTCGCAGTCGAGAACGAATTGACGATGGAGGCACGCTGGCCGGAAGCGCGGATCGATGTCTGGCAACTGGCCCAGTTTCGCGTTCCCGCCCTGCTGGGATTTCCACTCCGCACTCCGGGCGAACCCGAGGTCTATTGCAATCCCACCGGACAGCGCCAATGGAACGTTTCCCCGGAGACGGTCCTTTGGCGGGTGGATGGAACTCCTTCCACGAAGATCGGCTTTTCGACCCGCCTAAGCACCGGCGTAATCGGAGCATGGCTCCCGGCCAACCGCGAAAAGGGCGATGCACGGCTCTTTATCTGGAAATTGCCGGTCCTGGACGGCGCCGACTACGTCGACGGCCCATCGCCACAGCGGTTTGGCGATCAAGTGACCCAGGCGTGGGACGGCTTTGGGTTCTGTGAACTTGAGTACCATAGTCCTGCGGCGCGCCCTGGCGGGCAGCCGGTTCGCGATCGCTCGATTCTCGTCGTGTACCAGGGCCCGCTCGACTTGCTGGCGGAGATCGCCAGGCAAGAACTGAAAATTCCGAGAATGGAGTCCATCCCATGAGCACACAGCCATGGCAGCCGCTGCGATTTGTGCACGCCGCGACGCAACTCGGCTTTCGACCGAACTCGCCAAAGACGATCACACTGATACCTCAGGATGCGAACGCACAGCAGGCACCGGATTCCATTCCATTCGCGCTGCAGCCTGTGAAGAGCCGACTCGAGCGCCGGTTGGACGTGCCTGCGATTTGGAAGGACGCTCCCTGGCCGTGGCCTTTCGATCCCCTGAATGGTCCGCCCTTGGAGCCGTGGCATAATCATGGATGCGCCGCGGAGCCTTCCGGCGGTATAGCGTTCCTCGGCGAGCTGCGGCGCGCCGAGTCGCGCTGGGGCTCATGCTGGCAGGCACACTTCGATGCCTTTCGCACGGAAGGAATCTATCAGATCGAGACGGCCTATGGCATGACACCGCCGTTCGTCATCGACCGCGATCCCTATACGAAACTCGTGCGCGACTACCTGACCTACCTCCATGCGCAACGCTGCGGCGTGGAGATTCCGGGAATTCGGCGCGCCATGGATCTAGAGGACGCCGTGCGCGACACGGACGGCGTGTGGCTTCCCGTTGGCGGAGGCTGGTACAATGCCGGGGACCGTCGCAAATGGTTGTCGCTCACCCAGCAAAACCTCGAAACCTGCGCGCGGATTGCGACGGACGGACACCCGGATTTCAGAACGACGGCACTGGACGAGATGCGCTGGGGCAACCGTTACTTCCATAACATGATCACGCCCGAAGGCCAGGTTTACGAAGACGTCGGTGGCGGCGATCTGCGGGAGGGATACAACTACGAGCAGCATTGGTGGATGGAGAATCACCCCGGATGCATCGCGGCCGGATTCAAACAGCGGATTATTCGGACGACCTACAACCCGTGGGTCCAGTTCCTCTTCGTGCGTACCCAGGCCCAGGCGGCACTCGTGCTGCCGGCTGAAGAAGGCGTCCGCTGCCGAAAGCTGGCTGAACGCGCCTGGCACTACGGGCGGCGGCGCGGCCATGACGACCGGACCCTATTTCTTGCAGGGGAGCTTCGCGCCGCCTTGGAACTCAAATTGGCGGGCGGAGACATTGATGACACCGATATCGACGTGCTCGCGGATCGATTGCTCGGGAGGCAAGATCACGGGGACCAGGGACTCAGCGGATATTTCATGGAGAAGGAAGGCGTTGATGCTTATCGGTCGGTCGCCTTTCCCTGCGATCCTGCGTTCGCGCTGCTGCGCTTATGCGAACTACGAAATCAAGGCGACGCTCGCTCGCTGGCCGCGGCTGCCGCAATCGGGGATTACATCGATCGCTTCCTGCTGGCCGACGCCCAAAGCAATCCTTTCGGCGTCACGCCGTACGGAATCTTCATCAACCCGCCGCTGCCTGAACATCAGACTTATCGCGACGCCGGCCGCGGGCGCGGCGTCCGCACGTTCATCCATCCTTTCAACGCCCAGAAGATGGTCCACGGAACCAATGGCGCATTGATGCACCACGCCGCGCTCCTTACCCGGGCGGGACGCATGTTTGATCGGCCCGAATGGCTTGCGGCGTCCGAGCGGCTGCTGCAGTGGAGCACGGGCCACAATCCCGCGGGACTCAGTCTCTTTACCGAAGTCGGCTTTCATCACCCGGTTCCTATGAGCTCTTTCGTCCATCAAATCCCCGGCGCCGCGTTGAACGGCTTTTGCGGACGTCCCGACGACACGCCATATGTCGAGACCTCGAACATTGAAGAGTGGAACACGCAGGAAGTCTGGGACGTGCCGAACTATTATGCGACGGAAGCGGCGCTCAATCTCCAAGGCGATTCGCGCGCCCCAAAAACCGCCCCGCGCACAGCTCCACCGGCGTAGCGCCCATCGGAGCTATTTAGCTCAGACAAATGCAGTTGAATGGCCACGAAAAGGCACAAAAAAGCATAGCGCGGCAGAGCCGCAACCAAAGAGGCCAGATGCCAGAAGCCGGAAGCCAGAGTCAGCAGGGAAGTCGGAGGTCTGAGATCGGAGGTCGGCGTCACTCT
>JBAZHQ010000071.1:0-14556 GCA_041652235.1 Opitutaceae bacterium
GGACGCAGTGGCGCAGAGTGACGCCGACCTCCGATCTCCGACCTCCGACTTCCCTGCTGACTCTGGCTTCCGGCTTCTGGCATCTGTCCTCTTTGGTTGCGGCCCCGCCGCGCCGTGGCCTTCGCGGTATTCAACATCTACCTGGGGGTCTCCCCGGCGTTTATCGGCACCGCGCTCATGGTCAATCGTCTTTGGGACGCCGCTTCCGACCCCTTCTTCGGCTGGCTCTCCGACAACACGCGCACCCGCTTCGGCCGCCGCCGACCTTACCTGCTCTTTGGCGGCATCGCCGCCGGCCTGGGACTGCCTCTCCTCTTTTTCTTCATCTCCCCCACCTGGAGCGAGGAACAGATCATCGCCTACATGCTCGTCTCGTCGATGATCTATGTGCCGCTGATGAGCAGCTTCAACATGGCCTTCCAGAGCCTGGGCAATGAGATGACTCCCGACTACGATGAGCGCACCAGCGTGATGTCCTTCAAGGGCGCCATCCAGAAGATCACTGAGATCGGCAACTTCTGCGCTCTCCAATTCGCCTCCATGGCGATCTTCAACGATGCCACAGGCAGGACGAACACGCTCCGGGGCATGCAAGTCTATACCGGCATCCTCGGCGGTATCATGGTCTTGATCGCCATCGTCATGTTCCTCTCCGTCAGGGAGCGCTATTACGCCAAGGTTGTCGAAAGGAACCAGGAGAAGGTGAGGCTCCGGGAAGCTTTTTTCGAGACTTTGAAGTGCAAGCCCTTCCGGATTCAGATGCTCTTCACCCTGGCCTATACCTTGGGAGGTTCCATGGTCGGCACTCTGGGCTACTACGCCACGGTCTATGTCGTTTGCGGCGGCAATGAGAAAGTTGGCAACACCTGGAATACCTGGATGGGCGTCGCCGGTTCCGTGGGCGGGATTCTCGGGGCGACGCTCATCGCAAGGCTCGCCAACAAACTGGGCAAGCGCCATGCGGCTATCCTTACCTGCTTCGCCGCTTATCTCGTCTACGCCTCCACCTGGTGGCTCTATAATCCCACCTATCAATGGATGCAGGTCGTCGCATCCGGCAGCATCGCCTTCGTGTGCGCCGGCTTCATCATGCTCTCCTGCTCGATGCTTGCCGACGTGATGGATTATGACGAACTCAACACCGGCAAGCGTCGCGAGGGATCCTTCTCGGCCTGCTCCTCGTACACGCAAAAAGTAGGTCTTTCGCTGGGCGCCGGCGCGGCAGGCTGGATACTGGCCGGCACGGGCTTCGATTCAAAGCTGGGCGGCGCCCAGTCGGCACATGCCATCTTCATGATTCGGTTTTTCCTCGCGGCTATCCCTATCATGGGAATCACCGCCGCCCTCTTCCTCGTGATGAAATTCCCCCTCACCCGCGAAAAGGTCGCCGAAATCCGCAAAGCCCTCGAGCTGAAGCGCGGAAAAGTCTGAGCAGCGTCTGCCTCTCCGACGGCGTGCGCGAAGGAAAGCCGTTCCTCGATGTGAGCTCCGGCACGATCGAAGTCCGCGAGATCCGGTTCACGCCATGTAAGTCGAGCTGATGGCATGCAAGTTCTTCAGCCAGATCAACGACCGGCAGATTCTCCTGAGAATGGCGCCTCATCACGGCTGCAGTCTGCTCCCTCATTTCTTCCGGAATCGCTGAAATCGATATGCTTTTGCTGGCAGGGACATGGCCTGAGGTGTGGAATTCCTATAACCTAATGCAGACTTTCATGAAAGAAACCTTACCTGCGTCCTCCGCCCAGCCCTCCGTAGCCGATCTGGCCCGGATGATCGATCACTCGCTGCTCCATCCGACTCTCAACGATGAGCAGCTCATTTCCGGTCTGGCAGTTGCGCGCCGCTGCGGCTGCGCAACTGCCTGCGTCAAACCCTATGCCGTGCCGCAGGCTGTCCAAGCTCTGGCCGAATCCGGCGTCAAAGTCTGCGCTGTAGCCGGATTTCCGCATGGCAATAGCCATGTCGCAATCAAGGTTGCCGAGGGGGAGCGGTCCATCGCCGAGGGAGCTTCCGAGATCGATGTGGTCGTCAATATCGGCAAGGTGCTAAGCGGCGATTGGGACTACGTTTCACGCGAGGTGAAGACCATAAATGACGCTTGCATGGCAAGAGCCGCGATTCTCAAGGTGATTTTCGAGACCGATTACCTGCAGGATGGCGCCATTGTGCGCTTGTGCGAGATCTGCACCGAACATCGGGTCGCTTTCGTCAAGACCTCCACCGGATACGGTTTTGTGAAACAAGGCAGCGGCGACTATAACTACAAGGGAGCCACCGACCCTCACTTGAAATTGATGCATGAACGCTGTGGCACAGGCGTGCAGATCAAGGCCGCAGGCGGAGTGCGCACGCTGAACGATCTTTTGCGTGTCCGCGCACTGGGCGTGACGCGTGTAGGGGCTACTGCAACGGAGGCAATCCTGGCCGCCGCGATCAAAAACGGTCTGCCCGGACCCATTCCGCCCGGGATCGTCGGACGGAATTTTTGAAGGTCCCCGGAGGGTATCTCTCTCCGTTCATCCTTAATTCCGCAGGCAATGGCCACAAAAAACATAGCGCGGCAGAGCCGCAACCAAAGAAGCCAGATGCCAGAAGCCGGAAGCCAGCAAGGAAGTCGGATGTCGGAGATCGCCCGTTCGGCGAGCGCAGGGCCTTCGGGAAGTCGGGCAAACCGGGGCTGTCAGCGATCGGCTATCGGAGAATTCCCGCGAGGCAACAATGCCGATAGTTTTGGAATTTCTCTCAGGCTGCGAGGATTTGAAAACACTGTAGTACAAGAAACACCAAAACAAAGACATATAGGAATTTGAGAAATCACTCGGTAGGTGAATGATCTAAAAGTCTCTTAGATTCACTAACTTCTTATTATTGTGCTTATTGTGTTTTTCGTGGCCATTCTGTCTGCGGGAATAAGGATAATCGATATGAAGCCGTCGTTATGCCCCCTATTCTGCTCCCTTCTGCTGGGTTGTTTGGTATCCTCGTCCTTCGCTGAAATAGACTCCCCGGTGAAACAGGTGGTTTCCGTGGATCAGGGGTGGAAATTCCGCCAACGTGGGGCGACACCGGAAGCTCTTGCTGCGAATTGGCTGTCGGCTGTGGTGCCCGGCGATGTCCACCTCGATCTCCTGCGCAATCGGCTTATTCCGGATCCCTTTTACAGGGACAACGAAGCCAAGCTCCAGTGGATCGGTGAAACGGAATGGGAATATCGAACGACGATCTCCGCTACGCCGGAATTGCTGAAACGCGGGAATATCGAGTTGGTGTTTGAGGGACTGGATACTTCCTGCGAGGTCTATCTCAATGACCAGTTGGTGCTCGCCGCCGATAATATGTTTCGTCTCTGGAGGGTGAACGCGAAACCATGGCTCAAAGCCGGCAACAATCGGCTTCTGATCGTTTTCCCACCACCCAACAAGGCTGCGGGAAAAGTGGCCGCCGCCGATTCCTGGAGGGCGCAGACGGGGGTTGAGGTCAGGACCTATGTTCGCAAGGCGGCTTATGAGTACGGGTGGGACTGGGGGCCGGCTTACCTCACGAGCGGCATCTGGCGGCCGGTTTGGATCGAGGCATGGGATATGGCGCGAATCTCCGATATGCACATCCGGCAGACAGACGTGACCGCAGAGGTTGCGCGCCTCGCGGGAGAAGTGGAAGTGACCGCTTCGGCGGGCGGGGTTGCGGAAGTGACATTGCAGTATCAAGAAGCCGGACGGGCGGTGCAGGTGAAGCGCCAAGTCATGCTTATTGCCGGGCTGAACCACATCGAATTTCCCCTCGAGCTTCGCCGACCGGAGCTGTGGTTTCCCACCGGGTATGGCGCGCAGCCCTTGTATACATTTGCAGCTCAGCTCAAGCTAGGGTCGCAAACCGTGGATGAGCGCAAGGTGCGCACCGGGTTGCGTCGCGTGGAATTGCGCCGAGAAGCGGACAAGTGGGGGCGGTCGTTCGAGTTCGTGATCAATGGCATCCCGGTCTTTGCCAAAGGCGCGAATATGATCCCCATGGACAACTTCCCCAGTCGTGTGAATATAGCGCACTACCGGCGGCTTCTCGAATCAGCCAAGGCGGCCAACATGAATATGATTCGCCACTGGGGTGGGGGATATTACGAGACGGACGAATTTTATAGCATGTGCGACGAGATGGGCCTGATGGTCTGGCAGGACTTTATGTTCGCCTGTTTCTGGCAGCCGGGAATCTATCCCTTCAAGATGAGCGTGGCGCAGGAGGCGGAAGATCAACTCAGGAGGTTGCGCAATCACCCAAGCATCGTGCTGTGGTGCGGCAATAATGAGGTCGAAGGATCGATGGATTATATCAAGGCGCATAGTTCATTCCCCATCACCACCAAGGCCGAAATCCAGATGTGGAAACAATACCTTCCGATCTTCCACGGTCTATTGGCTGTGAAAGTGAAGGAGTTCTCCGCGGAAACGCCCTATTGGGCCAGTTCTCCCGGCTCGGAGTTCGAGGAAGCCTCCGACACTTACCAGACGGGCGATAACCATGACTATAGCCGTATGCCGTTCTTGTCTTTTGAGAGCCGCTTCTTCTCCGAATACGGGTTCCAATCTTATCCTGAGATGCGCACGATCGAGTCTTTCACCCTTCCTGAAGATCGCTCGGGAATCCTGACTCCAGTGATGCTTGCCCACCAAAAGAGCGGCACCGGCAACGAACTCATTCGCAAATACATGCTGAAGGACTATTCGGAGCCCAAGGACTTTGCTTCGTTTGTGTACGCAAGCCAGGTGGTACAAGCAGAAGGCTTGAAGATCGGAGCCGAATATCTGCGGCGCGACCGCCCGCGCTGCATGGGCTCGTTATACTGGCAGCTCAACGACTGCTGGCCGGTGGCATCGTGGTCGAGCATCGACTATTACGGCCGTTGGAAGGCCCTGCAATACTACGCCCGGCGTTTCTATGCCCCGCTCCTTGTTTCGCCGCATTTGGAAAATGACAGCCTCGCCGTATATGTCGTATCCGATCGGACCCTGCCTGTTGCCGCCGAGTTGAAGGTGCGAGTGATGGCATTCGACGGAACGATCCTGTACTACAAGAACGAGCAGGTGCAGGTTAGCGCTCTGTCGAGCAAGGTTTATCTGCAGACCGGACTGGACAAGCTGATGCCAGGCGGGACGGACACTGTGAAGGTGTGCGTCGTGGCGGATCTTTCGGTCGAGGGTAAAGTGATCTCGCGCAACCTCGTCTATCTGCATCCGACCAAACAAATACATCTTCCGGTCGCCCGCATCGCCGCCGAGGTGTTTCTGGAAGGCGACACGTATCGTGTGCGCCTCAGTTCCGACCTGCTCGCTCGCAGCGTCCAACTCTCGTTTGGGGCATTGGGCGTGGAACCGTCCGACAACTATTTTGACCTGCTGCCCGGAGAACCCGTCGATATCCAGATCAAGGGCGCGGCAAGTCTGGACGAGATCCGGAAGAATCTCGCGATCCGCTCTCTCGAGGATGCCTTTGAAACGGATCCGAAGAGCGCTGCTCTGCCATCCGATAACAACCGCCACGCCGTTTCCTCCGCACTTTCTCACCCATGAAAATCAAAGCAGTCGCATCCGCATTGCCCAACATGCCCTGGCAGGACCGGCCGGCTGGCGACTCGAACGTTCTTTGGCGTTACAGTGCCAATCCGGTGATCCGGCGGGATGCCATTCCGACATCGAACAGCATCTTCAACAGCGCCGTGGTGCCCTTCAACGGCAAGTTCGCCGGCGTTTTCCGCGCCGATAACCGCACTGTGCGCATGCGCATCCACGCCGGGTTTAGCGACAACGCCATCGACTGGCGCATCGATCCCGATCCGATCAAGTTCATCGGAGCTCCGGCCGACATCGCCAAGCAGACTTACGCCTACGACCCGCGTGTCACATCGCTCGATGGCCGCTATTACGTGACGTGGTGCAATGGATACCATGGCCCAACCATCGGCGTGTCATGGACGGAAGACTTCCGGACATTCCACCAACTCGAGAACGCTTTCCTTCCCTTCAATCGCAACGGCGTGCTCTTCCCGAAAAAGTTCGGCGGCAACTATGGGATGCTCAGCCGCCCCAGCGATAACAGCCACACGCCCTTCGGCGACATCTTCTACAGCGAAAGCCCCGACCTGAAGTATTGGGGCGCGCATCGGCACGTCATGTCGCCGGTGAAGATCGAGAAGGGTTGGCAGTCCACCAAGATCGGCGCCGGGCCGGTGCCGATCGAGACTTCAGAGGGCTGGCTGCTCATTTATCATGGAGTGACCACCTCCTGCAATGGATTCATCTACAGCTTTGGAGCAGCGTTGCTCGACCTGGAGCAACCTTGGAAGGTTATCGGACGGGCCGCGCCCTACATGATCTTCCCTTGGAAGGATTACGAGTGCGTGGGCGATGTGCCCAATGTTTGCTTCCCTTGCGCGTCCCTTGTCGATGGTGCCACGGGCCGGCTGGCCATCTACTACGGCGCCGCCGACACGGTCACCTGCCTGGCCTTCGGCTACGTGGATGAGATCCTTGAGTTCATCCGCACCAACCCCGAGACCTACGTGTAAGGTCTTCGGAGCCGGGCGTCGGTGCGACAGCGCGTGACACGATCCGTTTTAACCACGGAACAAACGAATTACACGGAAGACCTGAATGAAGGATTCCGAGCTTCGAGCTAGAATCCTTGAACACGCCAACCTTGACCAAACAAGTCAAAATCCGGAACCCTGAAGATTAACTGCAAAGAAACTAAGAATCCAAGAGCAAGCCGGAAGGATTTGGATTGATAACTAATTTTCCCCTAATCCGATCTTCGATTCTTTGCTTCTTTGCAGTTCAACATGTCTCGTCGGGCTGGGGCGAAGTCCCTTTAGAATCTTTAGTCATAAGTTGTTAGTTCAGATCCAAAGACTACAGACTTCCCTTCCGTGTCGTCCGTGTGTTCCGTGGTTTACCCGGATCGGAGAAAACCTTTGGAATCGCAGAGCAAACGAATCACACGGAAAAGGGTCTCTGGCGCGTCTTACTCTTGGTAGGGGTGATCGTTTGCTGATTTAAGGATGATCGATTTCTTGAATCACATCGGTATCCTCGTACGTCATTCCTCCCGCAACGAGTCAGGAAGATATCGGCACCACCAACGACTCTAACCCTCCATCTGAATCTCCATGGCATTGTTAAATCTACAACGGACACTGGGAACGCTGGTTCTCTTTTGCTGCATGTTGACACCCTTGGTGTCGCGCGCGGCCGTCATCAACGTCGTCAACGGCGACGACCTTCAGGCAAAAATCGACGGTGCGACCGGCGGCGATGTCCTTCTCCTCGGCACCGGCACCTACAGCGGCATTCAAATCGATCACCGGCATTTCACAGAAGCCAAGCCCCTGATCATCAAAGCTGCGCCCGGCGCCAAGCCGATCATTTCGGGAAGCGATAACAGGTACGGAGGATACTTGGCCAAAATCAGTGATTCGAGCTATATCGTGTTCGATGGGTTGACGATGGAGTACAGCAATCAGCCCGTGTACTGCACCACCATCGATCACTTCATCTTCGTTAATTTGGAGATCCATAATACGGGACAGGAGATGATCGGGTTGCATGGAAATGCGCGCTATATCGACATCATCAACTGCAAGCTTTACGACTCCGGCCACAACCAACCCCAATGGGCGGAAGGAATCTATGTTGGAAGGGGTAGTCCGCCGAATGCTAATGTGGAAAACGTGTGGATTGAGGGAAACGAGATCTTCAATACCGGCAATGCCGAGGGGATCAACGTCAAGGCGCAGTGCTTTCATATCACGATTCGCGGGAACAAGGTGCATGATATTCCGCCTGGAACCGCCACGCAGCACAATGAGGCGGCGATTAGTTGCGAGGCGGCCGACCTGAGCTTCAAGCCCGGCGTGGATCCCGACATCTGGATTGAGAACAACGAGGTCTATAATATCCGGTTCGGACGCTGGGCGAACGGTATCAAGGCCTCAACGGCGGGCGGCAAGATCATCAACAACAAGATCCACGATTGCGAACAGTATGGCATCGAATTCAATGCCCACATGAACGGCCCGGGAGTATTCACCACCTGGCTTCATGGCAACATGATCGCCAATTGCAAGGCCGGGGCGATCGATACCACGATTCTGCCGACAAAGAATGAAGATCCCGGTCCTAATCCGAATAAGCCCCAGGCATGGTACGTATCTTCCCGGTAAAACTGGTTGTACTTGAAACACATAGAAACAGAGCAACATCCTGAACGGGCTTTAAGCCATAAGCTGTAAGTCGGGCGGCGCGCTTCCGGCGCGCTGGAAGCTTAAAACCAGCAGTCTATACAATATTCCCTCTGTGGTTAAATAGATATTTAGGTTTATATATTCATTCACTAACACGATTCGAAACTGTCAGCCCCTCTCCAACCCTTATTCAAAATCATCATGTCATTGTTAAATTTACAACGAATTGCGGAAACTGTGATTCTCTCCTGCTGCCTCATGTCGCCCGTGGTGACGCGCGCTGCTATAATCAACGTCGTCAACGGCGACAACCTCCAGGCGAAGATCGATGCCGCAGCCGGAGGCGATACCCTGCTTCTGGGCAGCGGTGTCTATGGTGGCTTCAAATTCTCGGATCGGCACTTCACGCAAGACAAGCCGCTTATCATCAAGGCGGCGCCGAATGCAACCCCGGTGATTCGCGGCGCCAGCTACAAACAAGCCTATCTGGCGCACATTAGCAAATCGAGCTATGTCGTGCTCGACGGGCTTACGTTTGAGACATGCAATCAGCCCGTCTATTGCACGGACGTGGACCATCTCATCCTCGTCAATCTCGAGGTTCGCGATGGAGGACAGGAGATGATCCATATCCGCGGCACATCGCGCACCGTCGATATCATAAACTGCAAGATCCACGACACTGGACACACTCTGCCTCAATGGTCGGAGGGCATCTATATCGGCTCGGGTGGGAAGCCGTTCATGAATGAGGAGTATATATGGATCGAGGGGAACGAGATCTATAACACCGGTAACTCCGAAGCGATAAACATCAAGTCGCAGTGCTTTCACATTACCATCCGCGGAAACAAGGTACATGACATCCCCCCGGGAACTGCCACCCAGCACAATGAGGCGGCGATTAGTTGCGAGGCGGCGGACCTGAGTTTCAAGCCCGGCGTGGATCCCGATATCTGGATCGAGAACAACGAGGTCTATAACATCCGGTTTGGCCGCTGGGCGAACGCCATCAAGGCCTCAACTGCGGGCGGCAAGATCGTCAACAACAAGATCCACGACTGCGAACAGTATGGCATTGAATTCAATGCCCACATGAATGGCCCGGGAGTCTTCACTACCTGGCTTCATGGCAACATGATCGCCAATTGTAAGGCCGGGGCGATCAATACCACGATCCTGCCGACAAAGAATGAAGATCCCGGTCCGAATCCAAACCGGCCGCAGACATGGTACGTTTCTTCCCGTTAACCGGGAAATGCAGTTGATGGCCACAAGAAGGCACGAAAAAGCACGAAAATAAGAGCCTGAAGACACAATCTCGTTCTCACTCCAAGCATGCCCCGAGTGAGTTGATCGTCTTCTGTGGGGATTTATTATTGTGACTTTTTGTGCCTTTTCGTGGCCAACGCCTGCGGCTACTTCAATTCGACCTTTACGTCGAAACCGACTTCGAAGAGTCGCTGCCAGGGGAGGTGGATATGGCTGAACTGAACGTCTTTCACCAAGCCGGATGAGATGAAGAGATCGCGCAGGTCGGCGGCGGAACGGCTGAGATGAGCACGTATGCTGGCTTCGATGGCGGCGGCCTTGTCGTCGGGCAGGCGTTCCATGGATGGGGAAATGCCGGCGGCCGGCAAGTCTTCGACCATGCAGCGCGAGCGCTCGTGGGCCTGATACAGATCGTCATCGAGGAAGCGGATGCACAGGAACTCAAGTTGCGCGGCCAGTTGTTCGCGTGTGACTTTGGAGCGCAACGCCACCACACGGATGAGAGCCTGGGCGAGAACGGTGCCCAATGTGTTGCCGGCGGTGTTCCAGCCGCCATAGGCCGCCAAGTTCGCCACCTGCGGTTGCTGGCGGAGGAGTTCCCCCAGGACGAGATCGGAGGCATTGACGTAGGCCACGTCGGCTATCGCCACCGGATTGCCCGAAGCCACGGCCACGCGCAAGGCGCGAACGAATTCTTCGGGATTGTGGGAGGGCGATTGCATTTCACGGCGGGTGTTGCGGAACCCATCGGTATCGAAGAACTTCTCAATCCAGGGTTGGAACTTGGCCGGCATCTTCGACCGGACGGCTTCAAGGCCCTGCAAGATGAACCACTGGCTGTCGCCGTTGCCCTGTTTTTTGACGGGCCCGTTCATGAACAGAGTAAGGTCCGCCTCCTGTGGTGAATCGGCCAGAATGCCGCACAGTGGCGCCAAGTGCGCCTTGAGGAGTTCGTGGATCGGGCGATCCTCGTAAGCAGTGATGACGGACGGGGTGGTGACTCCGGAATAACGCGGCCAGACCTTGGGCTTAAGCCCGGCTTCCTGACAAACGTAGCGGGCCAGCAGCAGGCAGCCGATCTCATCGGCGCCGGGGTAAGTGATGGCGCGCTCCGTCAGGCGCCGAGCGCGGATATGCGCCTGCAGGCTGCGCGCCTCAGCGACGTTCCATCCGTAATCCGCCGTGTCATCCTGGGGGAGCAGCATGTAATCGAACACGCCTTCGGCCACCCAATCGATCATTGCGCGATTGATGGCATGATTCCGGGCGCGTCCCTTGCGATAGTCGGCGTAAACCTCGTCCGGGATCTCGGCGCGCAGTGAATCCCGCTGGGCGATCTCGTCGGCCGAAGCATCTCCAAGCTCGGCCTTGTGTTCCAGGAAAGAGAGCCGGAACAGCCGGCTGCCGTAGGTGGCGCAATAGGGCTTCTCCTCCTCGCATGAGTTTGACCTGTTGATGCGCATGACGACGCTGGAGGCGAGGATGGGCAGCTCGGGCTTGGCGGCGTGAATGCCGCGCAGCGCCTGCAGGCGGGCAAGCACCGCCTCGGTCGATTCCGACGAGGTGCGCGAGGGGATGAGACCGCCGTAAGCCAGTGTGTCGATCGCCACAATCAGCGCGTCGGCCCGGTGTGCCACCTGCACCAGCCAGTTTACCAGATCGGCATGGCGGCTGGCGCGCCAGGGATTGCCCAGCCACTCGCGTGGAGGCAGCAGGACTTCCAGGCCGGCGGCCCGGGATAGGTAACGGGGATAATCGTAGTTAACCGGACGATCGTCCATTGGCAGAACAGCGACACATTTCATGACAGGAATTCCTTGATTGGGGTGTAAGATTGGGGATGGTGGTTGTGAAATTATTTAGTCCCCGCCTCCAGCTTCTCGAACTCACGCATGCACAGATAGAGGCCGCGCGGAACGTGGAAGCAGCCTTTCCATTTCCCGCCCTTGAGCGGCAGCAGCACCTCGCCGCTGCGATTCAGGTATCCATACCACTCCCCGTGTTTTGGATCGGGGAAATGCTTCCAGGTATAGTCGTGCAGGCGCTCGTACCAGTCCCAACAGGCTTTCCGACCTGTAAGCCTGTAGCCCTTGAGCAGAGCCACCAGCGTCTCCACATGCACCCACCACAGCTTCTGGTCCCATTCGAGCTGCTGGGGCGGATGCCCCTCGGCGTCCAAAAAGTAATAGATGCCGCCCAATTCCTTGTCCCACCCCAATTCAAGGGTATGCAGGGCGACATCGACCGCCTTTTCGATCAACGGCCGGTCGTTCCGGCGTTCGGCAATATCCATGATAAACCACATGGCCTCGATCCCATGGCCGGGGTTGAGCACGCGCCCTTCGAAACAATCAAGCTTGCTGCCGTCCGGGGCCACCTGTTCGCGAAGCACCTGCCTCTTCTCATCGAGGAACAACGTAAAGACCTCCTTCAGGCAGTTATCGACCGCCTGGTTGAAGGTGCCGAGATCGAGCTGCCACTCCAATTCCAACGTCAGGTTGGCGAGGATCATTGGCAGCGCCAGCGAGATCATGGGCCGGGTGCCGGGGACGGCCTTCGTGTATTTGCCTTTGGGATTGTCCTTGCGGCGGAGAATATTCCGGTAGGTGCGATCCGCGATCTCCTTGGCCTCCTCGTCCTTCGACGCCAGCGCGTATTGGCTGAAGGCCATGGCCGCGAAACAATCGGAAAAGATGTTGTAGGGTTGTATCAGCGGGCGTCCGTCGCGAGTCAGGCTGAAATACCAGTTGCCTTCCTTGTCCCGTCCGTGGCGCTTCAGGAACTCCGCCCCCTGCCGGGCGAATTGAAGCCAGGCATCCCGCTTTTCCAGCCGGTTGTAGAGCATGGAGAACATCCATACCTGGCGCGCCTGAAGCCAGAGGAATTTGTCCGTGTCGTAGACGGAGCCATCGCGTGCAAGACAGGTAAAGTAGCCGCCGTGTTCGCGATCCTCCGAATGTTTCATCCAGAAAGGGATGACGTCATCGAGTAGTGCGCTTGAGTATTGATGCGCCAGATTGGCGAAGTTTGAGCTCATGGTAATCTTAGGTTGCAGACTCCTTGAAAAGGGCGGTTCGAGAGAGTGATGATAAACGTTCCGACACTTTTAGAAAATGCCATAAATGACGAAGGTTTTAACAAAACTGACAGTCGCGTTTTCCGATGCCCGGAAAACGACTGTCGGACAGTGGTGCTCTGCTGGCCAGCAGAGCACACGGTGGCGGCGAAGCCGCCTCGGTCGGACAGTCGGACGGTGGCAACCCCGTTCGACAGGCTCAGGGCCTTTGGGACGCTGCCTCTGTGGCGAGCGATGCTCGCCTCGGTGGTGCGCATAGCGCACACGGGAGGCCGCTTTACCAGACCACTTCCTGCGTCGCGCTCTCGCCCGCCCTTACGCCCTCGGGAAGCGGGAAAACCAGTGTCTGCCGTTTCGCACCCGCCCTCAGTGTCAGCGTCACCTGCTTGGTCGTGCGGAGCGGCGTTGCCATGGTAATCACGGCGCCATTTTCACGCGGCTTGATGATCAGCAGGCATGGTGTATCGACCGTAACCTCCCCTCCGTCTTTCAGAGCGCAAGTCCCCGGTTCATAGAAAACCAGCTCTGCAATTCCGCTCCGGAGCTCTCGCGCCGCCTGGAGCACGGGAGTGTTGGCCAGGATCTCAAGCGATGGCTTCTCGGCAAACGCGGCCGTCTCCTCGCGGCTGGCCGATGGCAAAATGAAATAGGCATAACCGGCCTGACGCGGCTTGGCCCCGTGTTCGATGAACAGCGAGAACACCGGTTTGGTGACGGGGTCGGTGGTCAGCATCTCGCAGATTTGGCGCCAGTTTCCCGTCTGAGGACCGGCGCGCACAACTGCTTTCTGCCGATCAGGGAAGACATATCCGACATTGTCATGGGAAACCCATTGGGACACTGGTTGCGCCTTGCCAGACTCCACCGGCTGACCGTCGGCCTGCACCTCCCCGCGCAGCAGGCATTGATTCACCGTCGTGAGGACCGCAGCGTCATCGGGGCAGCCGATCCCGGCCCCGAGCGCCACGACCGCGCGATCGAACAACAACCACGCCTTTCGCCCGGAAAGGCGATCCTTCTGCAGCACCATCGCCGCGGCGCCGATCGATCCGTCCGATACCCCACCGACGAAATCCGCCAAGTTTGTCTGGAACTTCAGCATCGACGGCACGCAATCGGGCGCCGTCACCCCGGGCAGCTGCGCCCAGTTCCATACAGGGAAGATCCCTTTGTATTCGTCTCCATCGTGGAGGATATTGGTCAAGCCTAACGACAACCAGTAGCCCAGGAGATTCTCGCGATTGATCAACTCGGTGCCCACCGTGCGGGAGGAGCACATCTTCACCGAGAAGTAGTAGTCAGGCCGTTGCTGGGCCATGAAATCGGAGCGCCAGAAGTACTTGTTGCCGACTACGGACGCCGGGGCGCCTCGTCCTTCGATGTGCTCGGCAAACGCCTTGAGCTCGTCTGCCCGCGCCGGGTAGATGGCGGCCAGTTGCCGTGCAACCGGAATGAGGGCAGTAGCATACTCCGCGGTCCACGGCATGGAGATTCCACGCCCTCGCGCGCTTAAATCGAAGTTGCGCTGGCGCACCATCCAGCGGCTGCCGTCGAGCACAAGGGAGACAAGATTGCCTTTGGCCTCGTCGCCGAAACCGAACCGCGTGCCTTCGGCGAGCGCGGCCCAGCGCGACACGAAGAGCGTGAATTCATGGCCATAGCCGCCGTTTTGGAGCTGGGGACCGTGCTGGTGGAAACTAAAGTCCGCCTGCACCCCCTCGACCGTGCTGATTCTTAGCTCGTTGCGGATAGCGCCGAAGGCCGCGGTGAGGTCTTCCACGCGGTCGAGAATGCAGCCGCGGTAAACGGTGCAACTGCTGATCCACACGAGGTTCTGCCCGGAGCGCGCCCAGGGAGCGACCTGTGAGAGGTCGAGCAGCAGCGCGGCGCCCCGCGTCACCGCCTCCGCCGACAGCCTGTCGCGCATCAACAGCAAGATTGGGCCTACGATCAACGGCTGCCCGACCTGGTTTTG
>JBAZHQ010000072.1:0-14532 GCA_041652235.1 Opitutaceae bacterium
GCTTTCCTCCGCTTCAGCCTGGGTGATCACGAGCGGAGGGGCCACGCGGATGACGTTGCCGTGCATGCCGACGGAACCGATGAGCAAGCCGTGGTTGGCGCAATCCACGATCAAAGGTCTGATGAGCTCGGGGGCAGGTGCTTTCGTCTCCTTGTCCTTCACAAACTCCAGGCCGATGATCAGCCCCATGCCCCGGACGTCTCCCAGGTAAGGGCATTTCTTCGCCATAGCCTGGAGCCTTTGTTTCATAGTGGCGCCCATCTTTACCGAGTTCTCCACCAGCGGCTCTCGCTCGTAAATGTCCAGAACGGCGCACACGGCGGCGCTGGCCACGGGATTGCCGCCCAGCGTGCTGGACAGCTCTCCCTTGCTTAGGCAGGAAAAAACATCGGCGGTTGCCGCCACTGCGGAAACGGGAACCCCGCAGCCGATGGCTTTGCCGATGGTGACGATGTCCGGCTGCAGACCCTCATGCTCCATCGCCCACATCTTTCCGGTCCGGCCATAAGAGGACTGAACTTCATCGAGGGTGAACAGCATGCCCTGCCGGCGTATCCATTCCTCCAATCGCTTCAACCAGCCGCGCGGCGGGAAGATAAAGCCGCCCGCCCCCTGATAGGGCTCGATGATCGCTCCGGCCAGGCTGCCCGTCGAGTTGGCCGCAATCAGCATGTCGAGATGGTCAAAGTAACGCTTGAACTCAGGCCCCTCGCCGCACCAGCCGTATGGATCGCGGTAGGGATTTGGGAAAGGCGCGCGGATGATGCCCGGCACGGTGGGACCGTAGTTCTTTTTGGGACCAGTCATGCCCCCCATCGACGCGGCATGCATCGTTCGTCCGTGAAAGCCGCACTCGAAGGAAAGGATCTCGAACTTGCCGCTGCGCCGCTTCATCAGCCTGGCGGCGGCCTCGGTGGCCTCGCTCCCTGTGGAGAGGAAGAAACACTTGTTGAGATGCGGCGGGAGAGCCTTCACGAACCGCTCGGCCGCCCGAATGCGCTCGACGTTTGCGCACTCGTAATTGTTGAGCAACCGGGCGGTCGCCTTCTGGGCCTCGGCAACAAGATGCGGGTGGCAGTGGCCAACGTTCGTGACGAGAACGCCGCAGGTCCAGTCGAGATAGGTATTCCCGTCCACGTCGGTGACGACGCAGCCTGCGGCATGGTCCCATACCACCGGCGCTTGGAAGCCCACGACGTCGGCTTCGTACTGATGCCATTTGTCCAGAAGCTGTTTCCCTTTGGGCCCAGGAAGTGGAGAATTAACTTTTGTGACGCTCATGAGCTTTTCCCCTTCAAGATTTCTTTGTTCACAACGCAGCGGGCGGGCCTGCCTTGGGCGCACGCCATGATGTCATTCACGATGCTCTTGCGGATCTCCCACCCTGCCTCTTCGGAGGCCCAGCCGATGTGCGGAGTGAGAATGACGTTATCGAGCCCCATGAGAGGATGTGTCGGCGGCGGCGGCTCTACGTCGAAAACATCGATTGCGGCGCCGGCAATGCGCTTTGCCCTGAGCGCCCGGGCCAGCGCCTCGGCATCCACTATCGGGCCGCGCGATGTATTGACGAGATACGCCGTCGGCTTCATCATTCCAAGCGTTTCGGCGTTCACCAGATGCCGGGTCTCTGCATTCAGCGGCGTATGCATGGTGATGTAATCGGCGGTGCGAAACAGAGTCTGCATGTCCACAAACTCCACCTCGTATTCCGCCTTGCGCCGGTCGCTGAGGTAGAGATCGCAGGCGATGATCTTCATGCCGAAATGCCTCAACTTGCGATAGACCCGGCTGCCAATGCGTCCCATCCCGACGATGCCCAGAGTTTTCCCGTCCATCCGGTTGATCGGAAACAGCCCCGTGAAGTTCCACTGTCCCGCAGCGCTGGAAGCATCGAGAAACCGCCGGCTCCATACAATTTTCCGCGCACAGGCGAAAATCAGGGCGATCGCGTGTTCCGCAACGTCCTCCTTGCAGTAGTCCGGCTGGTAGGCGAATTGGATGCCCTGCTTCGTGCACGCCTCGACATCGACGTTGTCATAACCGATTCCGTGGCGGATCAGGAGCCTGCACCTCGTCAGCTTCGAGATGAGCGAAGCGTCGAATCTGACCATGTTGACGACGACGACATCGGCATCGGCAATCCTGGCGAGGACCGCCGCCTCAGGCTCGAACTTAAGCTGGCAGGCTGCAAATTCGATCCCGGCCTGGCGGCACTGCTCCGCCTCCCAGTCCAGGTTATCTTCAATGTAATCGGTCACTACGACTTTCATGATTTGACCTCCACCCAACGTTTCTCCTCCGCTGCCCTATAGACCGCCTCGACCACCCGGAGGGCGGCCACTCCGTCCTCGCCCGTGATGGGAGGTTCGCCGCCGCCCATAATCGCCGCGACGAAAGCCCGGACATATTCCCGGCCCATGTATCCAGAGTATCCTTTCATCGCCTCAAGATTGAATTCCATGCTCCGGAGCGGTGCGCCGGACATGGATGAATCATCGCTGCAGATCTGCAGGACATCCTTCTGCCCCTCGTAAGCCGGCGCCCAGGTGATAACACCGCGCGTGCCGCGGAGGGCCACATAGAGATCCCGGCCATAGGGGAAGCTGTCGGGAACCGTATAACTGATATCCAGGGCCACAAGCGCTCCTTTGCTGAACCGGAGGTGCGCGAAAGAGTTATCCTCAATATCGAAGGCCGCGTTGCTCCTCACGTTGCATCCGGAGACCTCCGCAACCTCATCCTGCAGCAGCCAGCGGAAAAGGTCTATCCAGTGCACGCCCAGGTTGAAAATCGGACCGCCGCCGGATCTGGCCTTTTCGAACATCCATGAGGAATTCCCCTCGAGGTAACGGCTGAGGCGTCCAGCCGCGCAGCGACCTTCTCCCCCGATGACTGTTCCGATGGCCCCTCCATCCACGAGGCGCTTGATCTCGCGAGCCACCGGATGCAACCGCCAGCAGTAGCCGGTGGTCATCTTCCGGCCGGCGCGGCGCACGGCATTGACGATGGCTTGCGCGCCGTCGGCGCTCGCAGCCATGGGTTTCTCGACCATGACATGCGCGCCTTTCTGCGCGCATCGGATGGCGGCGGCCGGGCAATCGGCATGAGGCAAGAAAATGGCCGCTATATCGGGCTTCTCCTTCTCCAGCATCTCATCCAGGCCGGCATATGCCGCGATCCCGAACTCCTTCGCAAACGGGTCTCGCAGGGATGCCTTTTGTTCCACCACCGCCACGACGCGGATCGACGGCACCGCCGCGAACAACGGCATGTAGTGGCGCGGGTGAAGATGCCGCAATCCGACAACCGATACTTTCAGGCGCGTGTCCGCGACCGGATCGGCACCGGACTTTCGGGACAGTGATTCTCTCGGGGAAGACGATGACATGGAGGGAGGTTTTCGCTGAGGACAAATGCGTCGTTATATAACCAACTAGTTACATACGTGACGGCGACATGCAACTCCAAAGTTGCGGGCTCCTCCGGCGCCCGGGGTCTCCCGCTTCCCCAAGCACTGATCCGGAAGCCGATTAGGCCTGCCGGATCTTTTTCGTCCGGCGATCGCCATTTCGACGCGGGCCCGGACCGGATGCGCGTTTGCGGACCGCGAGACACGGAAGAGCCCTGGCAGGCGCAGCATGATTCATCATTGCGGCCCCGTTGCGCATTTTTGCAGTGGAATTCGATCCCTGAATACCGTTACCATCGCCACCCGACATCACGTCGATATATGCTCCGACATTTCGCCCCCTATCTCGAACGTCTTGATTCCGTCTACCGGGATAAACCGTTTCTTATGGGGCAGAAGGCACGGCTTCTCGCCGTCATCACGCTCTTGTTGCTGGCGTTTGTCCCGTTAAATATCGCCAAGCTTTTATGGGCGCAGCTTCCGCTTCCCCTTCCCCGGATTGCGATAAACCTGTTCATCGGCGCCGCCAGCATCGCCTGCCTGCGCTCCGTGATGAGAGGAAAACTGGAGCGCGCCGGCAACGCGCTTGTTCTTTCGATGACCCTGGTCATCCACATTTCGGTGTTCCTCGTTCGCACCACCCATGATCCCTCGCTTCCGCTCAGCATAGGCATCCAGATTTTCGCCTTCGATTTCGTGATCCTTCTCTTTGCGATCGTCTTCGCCTCGCGCGGCATCGCGGCGTCCGTGTTTGCCATCATCGTTCTGGGGCACATCAGCATTTATTTGTTCATTCTGCAAAAGGCGCACTTCGACAGGGCCGTGCAATTCTCCGCCGACACGCTGTTGCGCGACGGTCTGCTGGTCATGGTCCTGCTTTTTTGCCTGGGCGTCACCCTGATCCATATGATCGAGTCGGCCCACCGGCGCAGCGAGAACTCGCTCCGCCAGACCAGGAGCATGAACGAGAACCTGGAGCGGCTGGTGTCCGAGCGCACTCGCGAATTGGAACAGGCAAGCCGCCAGGCCACGGCGGCTTCGCGCGCAAAAAGCGAATTTCTCGCCAACATGAGCCACGAGATCCGCACTCCCCTCAACGGGATCATCGCTTCGTCGGATCTCCTGATGCGGCGCGCGGATCTTCCTCCCGAAGCGCGGGAATACACGCGGCTCATCTCGGAATCGGGCGACCTGCTTCTCAACCTCCTCGGCGACATCCTCGACTTCTCCAAAATCGAGGCCGGGCAGATCGCGCTGGAAAAGCATCCCTTCGACCTGGCAGGCATCGTCACCAACACCGTGACATTGATGGCCCGCCAAGCCGCGGAGAAATCGGTACGGCTCGATGTCACGATCGCTCCCGGGCTCGCGCGCACCTTCGAAGGCGATAGCTACCGTCTCCGCCAGGTCCTGCTCAACCTCGTTTCGAATGCCGTCAAATTCTCGCTTCCCGAGGGGCAGGTTCAGATCGCCATCACAGCCCCGTCTGCCGGAGCCGATCCCATGCCGATCCTCTTTGAAGTCCGAGACACGGGCATCGGCATGGATGAAAGCACGACCAAGCGGATTTTCGAGCGATTCGCCCAAGCGGACTCCTCGACCACCCGCCGTTACGGCGGCACCGGCCTGGGACTGGCAATCAGCTCCCGCATTGTCCAAATGATGGGCGGTCACCTCGATGTCACTAGCGCGCTTGGAAAAGGGTCCGCCTTCTTCTTCACGATCCCACTCCGGCCCGTCGAGAAGCCGGCCGCCGGATTGGTCTCTCCGTTCCAAGCCGCCGCGTCTCCCCTGAATCTCCGCGTGCTTGTCGCCGAGGACAACGCGGTCAATCGGAAGATTATCGGCTCCCAGCTTGCCCAGCTCGGGTGTCCGTTCACTATGGCGGTCGACGGCGAGGCCGCGCTGGCGGCGCTTCAGGAGGAGCCGCTGCCGGACGTCATCATCATGGATTGCCACATGCCGAAACTGGACGGCTGGGAAACGACGCGCCGGATCCGCAACTGGGCCACATCTCCCCACGCGTTCCAAAAAAGATCCGCGACGATCCCGGTGATCGCCCTCACGGCAGCGGCCTATCCCGAGGAAAAGGCGCGCTGTCATGACGCGGGGATGAACGCTTTTGTCGCCAAGCCCGTGAAGCTGGCGGAGCTCCATGAAGCCCTCCTGCCCTACTCACGCAGAGACCGGGACTCAGCGTAACCCGAGTCCGTCCGCAGCCTGAAACCGATCGCCTGCACCTTGTGTCTTCCCTTGATGAATAGCGAGAGGTGCGGCAAACAAGCAGCTCATCCTGCGGAATACAATAGGATCGCACGATAAATCCTCACCCCCTCTCAGCTAAGGATAATCACACAAAAGAGACATCTATGAACACGAGCCAGAACTGCGCCATTGCGCCCAAACAAGACGTTCTTGAGGGCGCCTATCGCAAGGCGACTCTGCATCTCATCCCCTTTGTTTTCATCTGTTATCTGTTCAATTATCTGGATCGCGTAAACGTAGGCTTCGCTAAGCTGCAGATGCTCGATGCGTTGGGATTGAGCGAAACGGTCTATGGTCTCGGCGCCGGAATATTCTTCATCGGTTACGTGCTGAGCGGCGTCCCGAGCAACCTCATCCTGCACAAGGTCGGCGCCCGTCGCTGGATCGGAACCTTGATGATCGCATGGGGCGCGCTGTCCACATGCCTCATGTTTGTCAGCACTCCGGCATCTTTCTACACGTTGCGCTTTTTCCTGGGTGTTGCCGAAGCAGGCTTCTTCCCGGGAATGGTCCTCTACTTCACTCACTGGTATCCGTCGGAGAGGCGAGGCCGGATCATGGCTTTGTTCATGTCGGCAATTCCCATTTCCGGTGTGATCGGAGGACCGGTCTCGGGCTGGATGCTGCATTACTTCGCCCCCGGGCAGTGCGGGCTCGCAGCCTGGCAGTGGCTGTACTTGCTGCAGGGCCTGCCGACGGTGCTGCTCGGCATCTCTGTCTATTTCGTCCTCAACGACGGCATCGCCCAGGCCAAATGGCTTAGCCAGGAGGAGAAACAGCAGATGCAGGACGCACTCGATGAGGATGAGAAAAAGCGCCAGGCTGTCAGCAAGGCAGGCCAATCATTCTCCAGCGTATTGCTGAATCCCAGCGTGTGGATGCTGGGCTTGGTATACTTCAGCATCCAGATGGGAGTCTATGCTATCAATTTCTGGCTTCCATCGATCATCAAGTCCCTGGGCTTCCAGAGCCCGACGGCGATTGGCTGGCTCAGTGCGATTCCGTACCTTGCTGCCAGCGTGTTTATGGTCCTGGTCGGCCGCTCCGGAGACGCGAGACGGGAGCGTCGGTGGCACCTGAGCGTTCCGATGCTGATGGGGCTTCTCGGGTTGATGATAGCCACGCAATCCGCCGGCAATCCGATCCTGGCGATGATCGGACTTTCCCTGGCCACGATGGGCGTGCTGACCGGACTTCCCATGTTCTGGCCCTTGCCCGCAGCTTTTCTTGGCAGCGCGGCGGCGGCCGGCGGCCTCGCCCTGATCAATTCGCTCGGACAGGTCGCAGGCTTTGTCAGCCCCTTCCTCGTCGGCTGGATCAAGGATGCGACCGGCAGCACCAATGTGGCGCTTTATATTCTTTCGGGCGTGCTCTTCATCGGCGCCTTGCTGGTGATGCGAGTCCCGGCAAAATTGGTGAATCGTTAAAGCGGATACAGTGGAAAACCAGCACCCATGAAAATCGTCATTGCACCAGACTCATTCAAGGAGGGTCTCAGCGCGATGGAGGTTGCCACTGAGATCGAAGCCGGATTCCGCGAAATTTTTCCCGACGCCGAGTATCGCAAGCTTCCCATGGCCGACGGCGGAGAGGGCACGGTCCAGGCGATGATCGAAGCCACTTCCGGCAAACGCGTCGAAGTCACGGTCTCCGGACCGTTGGGAGAACCCGTGCGGGCCTTTTACGGGATCACCGGTCATGACGGGATCGCCGTCATCGAGATGGCGGCGGCCAGCGGCCTTGGATTGGTGCCGCCCCATCTGCGCAATCCCCTGAAGACATCCAGTTACGGAACCGGAGAATTGATTCTCAGCGCGCTTGACGCCGGAGCCCGGCGCTTCGCGATCGGGATCGGGGGCAGCGCCACCAATGACGGCGGCGCAGGCATGCTGCAGGCGCTCGGCGTTAAACTGCTCGATGCGGCCGGTGGCGAACTTGGCCGGGGCGGCGCGGAGCTTGCACGCCTGGCGCGCATTGACATCGCAGGCCTGGATCGCCGGCTGAAGGACTGCGTCGTAGATGTGGCCTGTGACGTGACCAACCCCTTGGTCGGGCCTAAAGGCGCCTCCGCCATCTTCGGCCCCCAGAAAGGCGCCACGCCAGAGATGGTGAAGCAACTCGACAACAGCCTCCGTCACTACGCGGAGATCATTGCCCGCGACCTCGGTGCAAACGTTGCTGAAGTGCCCGGAGCCGGCGCAGCTGGCGGCATGGGAGCCGCGATGCTGGCATTCCTCGGGGGCCATCTGCGTTCTGGCAGTGAAGTTGTTGCCGATGCCATCGGACTTGATGCGGAGTTGGCGGATGCCGATCTGGTGATCACCGGCGAAGGACGCCTAGACAGCCAGACCATTCAAGGCAAGACGCCTATCGGCGTTGCCCGGGTGGCTCGAGCGCATGGGGTGCCGGTCATCGGACTTGCCGGTTGCCTCTCCCCCGATGCGGCTGTGGTGCATCGGCACGGGATCGATGCCGTGTTCTGTGCCGTGCGCAAAGCCTGCAGCATGGAAGAAGCCCTGCGTGAGGCCGCCTTCAACGTCCGCAGCGCCGCCCGCAACATCGCCGCGACCCTGAGAATGGGAATGCAACTGGGCGGCGCGGCAGCGAAAACAGACAAAGAATCGCAGGCGCCGCGAACGTCGGCAGTCTCCAAGTAATGTCTTCCGCTCTGACTTTTTCTTCCATGTATGCTTCTGCGAACTGTTTGACATGAACCCACTTAGTCAGCTGCGCCGCGTCGCATTCACGCTCACTGCCGTTTTACTCTCGAGCTCAGCACTACAGGCAGATACAAAAATCGAGTTCCTCGATCTGCTGCGGGCACTCAAGGTCGCTCCCAATACCGAGGCGATTGCCACGCGCCAGGGTTACGTCTTGCAGGGGATTCAGGTCGGGGCCGACGACGCAAAGCCGCAGGTCGGAGATACCATTACCGCCCTGGTGCATCTGGGCTCGTTCGACGGCAAGCCACGTCCCTCCCAATGGATCATCCGCCTGCAGTTGACCGCGAAGATCTCCACTGAATCCCCACAAAGGAAACCCCGTGATGCCACCCTGTACACCAACACCGGAGAGAAATTCACGTTCCATTCCGAGCAGACAGGCATGAAGCTGGAAACCCTGGGACCGATCAAGGTCGACACCAAACCCGACCAGTCCTTGCAGATCAAATACTGCGAGATTTTCGCAGCGACCGATTACCTTGGCCTTAATCTCTACCACACAGCTCAGGTGTTCCCGCGCATCAGGGGTTCCCACCTAACGCTGGAAGCTGGTCCAAAGCCCTTTCCCGCTGATGATGTAAACGTACAACAACCGCGGGCAGCCGCGCTGAATCTGACTACGGATGATCTGCGTTCGTTTTCCGGAGTCGTGCCAGCATTGGAACAATTCCTGGCAATAGTACGAAATACGCCCGATCTTCAGGACATCCTCTTTCAGATCCTGGACAAGCCATCCCTTATCGACGTTTTTCGTCATGGAGCTAATAGCTCCCTATCTTTTGATCTTCTGGGTGGCGGCCATTCTGACGGACAGGAAATCTTCTGGCCGGACACCAAACACGAGGATTTCGGTTGTTTGCATTTCAATCTGGTTCTCTTCAAGAAGCCCATCCTGACCGTGGCACTCTATGTGACGACTCCCCGACCTCCCTTGCTGACGAGCGCCGGAATCTTGGGCATCTTTGCCTGGTCCCCCAGTAAGCTGAACAAGATAGTGGCCGTGCGTGTTCTCTCCGCCACCGCAGGCGTTGAACCGATCCCGCCATCACCCTCCGCCGTACCGATCCCATTCCCGCCCGCCGCGGCAAGAAAGTAGAGTCGATAACCGGAGACCATCAAGAGGACTCCATGCCCGTCCTTGCATCACTTGCGATCTCGCGCCTGGTTTGCGAGGTGACTGAGCTCGGCGCCCACCCGCGATAACAGGCCCGGCCAGTCGCCCGCTTGCTCCTGGCGGAATATGCGGGCTGTGGGGTACCAGTCCGAGTCTTCCCGGCCCAGCCCCCAGCGCCAATCGGGGACATGCGGCACCAGCACCCAAAAGGGCCGTCCCAATGATCCGGCCAGATGGGTGGCGCATGTATCAACCGATATCACCAGATCCAGGTTTTCCACGAGCGCCGCGGTCTCCGAGAAATCCTCAAATGCATCCTCGAACTCCTCCATCATGCCGCTGCTGTTCAACTCAAGCCTATCCTCGGGCGTAATATCCTTTTGGAGCCGGATGAAGCGGCAGGGGACATGATCAATAATGTCGCGGAAATCTCCCAGACGAATCGAACGGCGGGCATTAATTATCAAAAGCGGATTTCCTGCCCAGACGATTCCCACTCGCAGCCTTTTGTCCGCCCCGAGACGCTTCTGCCAACGCCGGACCTTCCGGGCATCTGCCTTCAGGTAGGGTACCTGATTGGGGATGTGCTCCTTCAGCCAGGGCTGGCAGGCGAGGGGCAGACTCGGCAGCGTGCATTGAAAATCATGGGCCGGCACCTCCTCCCAAGACGAAACCACAGGGATGGAAGGAAATGACGTTTTCATCAGCTCCCTGAGTTCCGGCTGCACTTTCAGCATGACGCTTGCTCCCAATTCGGCGACGCAGGGCAGGTAGCGCACAAACTGAAGCGTGTCACCGAAGCCCTGCTCTTCGTGCAATAAAAGAGTCCTTTTATCGATAGCTTTTCCCCCAAGCCAGAGAGGAGCGGCGCTTCGTGTTATCAGGCTGCCGATCTTCTCATCCCATCGGTATTCGTAACCTTGGAAACCACGCTTGGTGTTGCCATGGAGCAGGTCGATCAATGCCAGGTCGAAACGGGCCTTGTCATGCTTCGGATCGAGACGGAGAGCGCGCTTATAGCACTTCGAGGCCTCTTCGAAACGCCCCAGCTCACGGTAAACGACACCGAGCCTGAAATGCGCCGATGCCTGGCCGGGGCTGCGCCGCAGCGATTCTTGAAAGGCTTCGATTGCTTCATTCACCTCCCCCAGAGCCTGGCAGGCACATCCCAGATGGAAGCGAGCCTGTGAATCCTTGGGATCCATCGCCAGGGATTCCAGGAGCAGACTTTTCGACTGTTTGAACAATCCGGCATTGAGGCATACGGCCGCCATGCTGCGCAGGGCCTCCGGGCAACAGCGATCTTCCTCCGTCATCCGAACATACGATTGCTCAATAATGCCGGCGATCGATTTCTGATGCGCAGTTAGAGATTCGTCCGATGTGCTGGCCGATATCATCGACGCTAAATTGGCGCACTGCGCCGTCAGAGTCCAAGGGCAAATCATCCGGCGGAGCAACCAAAGCCAGGTAACTTGTTGCGGGATGCTCGATCTCTCACCCGTTTAACGGGTCTTTGGCTACTCCCCCCGCGTCCTGCCTGCGCAGGATCACAAAGGCGAGGAGGTAGAGAACCAGGGCCATGAGGGCGGTGGAACGCAGGCCGCCGAGCATGGAGTAATATTCCAGGCAGCCTCCAAGGACGGCGCCGAGCAGGTTTGCGCCCAGCGAAGCCGCCGGGTTTTCCGCGCGTGATAACAACATGGGAACGATGACGCCCGCGAGACCGACGGGAAGCCCCGTGATCAATCCCGCGAGTAATCCTTTCGCGAGGAGCGGAAGAGTCTGGAGCCAGCCGACCGGGAAAAACCAAAGCAGGGCCACGGCGAGAAAGAGCGCGACAAACCACGGCAGCGGATTCGTCCACCGGGTCTCCATCACCAGCGAGTTCGCCAGCAACACCATGAGAAGTATGCCGCTGAAGATCGCGGCATTGACGATCCAGGTTGAACCGAAGAGCAATGACATGCTGGTGATGCCTCTCGTCTCGATCAGCATGAAAGCCGCGCCCATGAGAAAGATCGGCCGATCGAAAACGGCGCCTCTTTTCCCGATCCCAAAAACCGGACGAACGACCATCGCCGCCAGCAGGAGGATGAAGCCGAGCACAACCGCATAGCCCCAGGGGAACACGCCCGGACGGATGTAGAGGAAGGGCCAGTCATCGCTCGTCGTGATCGAGACGTCCCTTTTTGACTCGGGAAACCCCCGGGGGCCGCGCCCGAGGATCGCCATGTCGAGCTTCGCTCCATCGCGAGGGACGACGAAGGTCACGGCGGCGTGTATCGACGAGCAGACGGCGAAGGGTTCGCGTCCCGTCGCCTTGGTGATGGTCCAGTAGAGCCGGTCGAAGAACCATTGCCCGGCCATGCAGGAGATTGCGAGCGAGAGGTGCCCTCCCTCGCCGACGCGGTTCCATGCGGCACGTATGCCTTCCTCGGTGTACACGTAGTTGTCGAGCCGCAGGGTGGACATGGCTGAGACCATCGCGTGCGAGTCGAGCAGCCCGTAACAGACGACATCGTATTTCTTATCGCGATTCTTCTCAAAAAAGGCCCTGGCGTCATCCACAATGGGAATCACCCGCGAATCGCCGTAGGGGTGCTCGGGATGACGGGCGCGGCCGATATCGATGATCAGACCGTCGATGTCCACGCTCGTCACTTCCCTGTAATCGTTGCGAAGCGCGGCTTGCACATCGTTGCCCGTTCCTGCTCCGACGATCAGCGCGGTGCCCTTGTTCAGGTTCGCCTGGAACGGCAGATCATAGAGTTCGCGGAATTGTCTGTGATTGCGCAGTTGCTCCGCTGTCAGGCTGGGATCGGAGAGACGTTTATCCGAGAGGTTATGGAGGTATTGGTGAAAATCGCGATTCACCTGGAGTTCTTCGAAGAGCGCGTCTCCGTTGTGCGAGAGAACGATGCGATTGTAGGGGGAGAACAGCGCTCCCTGAACGGAGTAGTATCCCAGCGCCACGATCGCTATTGAGAACAGCAGCGCAGTGCGGGTGCGGACGAGAAAAACGAAGGGCACGCAAGCCAGCGCCAGCCAAATGGAGGGCCCGGCGTTGCACCAGGCGACCACGGTGAAAAGCAGCACGCCCAGAAGCGAGCCCGTGAGGTCGGCGGAATAGGCCTTCAGGACGGGAAGCCGGGAGAAGAGATAACCGAGCGGGGCGCCACAGCAGACAAAGACGGAAATGATGACGCAGGTGAGGCCAAGAAATATCGCCAGATGCTTGGTGAAGATCGCGAGGTTGGAAGAGATGACATCGCCGCCCCAGAGCATGATGCTGTTGTCTGGGAATGTCATGTGCACGAGATCCAGCTTCTCCGCGAAACCCAGGGGGATGGCCAGAACGAGCAGAGCGGGCAATGCAAGATGGACAAGGCCGGGAAGGCGTTTCCCGAGAGCGACGCCAACGCCCATGCCAAAGAAGGCTCCTATGAGAACCACATTATTGAAGTAGGCGAAGATCCGCATCTGCGATGACGTCCATCGGATCACTGTCAGCTCGAGAATCAGAATGCCGAACGTGACGAGCCCGATCATCCACGGGGTTGAGATGTCTCGGTTCGCCCAACGCGTGTCCGAGAGAAGCTTCTGGAAGAGCATAACCAGCAGACCATGAGTTCCAGGAAGGAGCGGCAAGCCGTAAGCGCCATTTCGGAGACCGGTATTTCTCCGAAACGGCGGAGGCCGTGCGACCGCTTCGGATTGACCCCTAAACCGGGCTTTCAGGGCTAAGCTGCTTTTCGGTGTTCGAGAGCCTGGACTTGAGGCTCTGAATATTCGTCTCAAGCGCTGCGATGATCTCCTCGCAATCGGCAATCCAGGTCCGGATCCGCTTCAATTCGTTTTCATCCGTCGTGCTCAGCAGCGTTTTTTGGAAACTGGCCAGAGCTCCTTTCTTACTGGAAAGGCATGCTTCATCGTTGCTGAGCGCGTCCGCCAATTTGCGCTGATACCCTTCCTGCTTCTGGCGCCAGGGGGAGTTCTTGTCCTCCCGGCCGATCTTGCGTTCCCCAGCCTTGGTCAGGTTCTCCCGATTAAAGCTGTTCCAAGTTTTACTGATTTGTTTTCGGACCTCACTGAGCTTCGCTGAAACGATTTTGAAATGGGCGTGGCTGAGGCGGCTTTTGGCTTCCATGAAGGCCGCCAATGCCGAGTCGCAGGCAGCGGAACAGGCATCGAGCTGAGCTCGTTTGCCAAGAGCCGGGGGCGCCTTGAATCCCTCTTGTATGGAATCCAGACCGGGCTCGGCTTCGGCTTCCGTTTTGGGAGGCATCAGATCTGCCATGGTCGGACCCAAGGGCCGCGCGTTTTCGATGAGCTTCAATAACTCAACCTGGGTTTTCTCCGACATGGCCTCCCACTGCTTTTGTTGGGACTTCAAGTCCTCCACTGCATTTTGAAACCGATTCCACGCCGAGTCTTTCGACGCGCGATTGGGATAATGGGTTTCCTTGAAGGCAGGCCCGATCCTTTTGATCAAGGCCCAGCATCTCTTGAAATAGGGTTCTGAAAATCCGGTTAAAGGAGGACCTTCCTTCACCTTAATCTCCAGGTCCTTGATAAGTTGATCGTGCTCGGCGTGATTCATAATGCCTGCCAGCAGGAGGGCCTTCGCGTCTTTTATCAAATGCCAAAGAGGACTGAGGCGGCGGAATCTCAATACAAGAGGCCAGTGGCTCGTTCGACGGCTCGACGATGCTCACCGCAGACCCATTCGAGGAGCTCAGGGCAATGACCGGCTCCCGCCTTCGTGACACTACGGCGGTTACGGCAGGGCTTTCGGGAAATCGGTACGAACCCGCACCGCTGAGTCAATTCTGGGTGGCGTCCTCTACCCGCAGTTCCAATACGATGCGCCCCCAGCCGCCGCACTGGAGTCCGACGTCGAAGCAACTGGCCCGTTTGAACCGGATCTTATTGGGATCGACGCCGGCATAGATCATTTCGTTGGCCGCAAAAACCATCATGCTGGCAGAACTCAGCGAATAGGCGCATACTTTCTTGGG
>JBAZHQ010000073.1:0-14269 GCA_041652235.1 Opitutaceae bacterium
GGAAACTAGTGACCGTGGCCTCCCCCAGCGGTTCTCCTATGGATTTGCAGATTGCCTCAGCGAGAGGGCGATTGGAATTGCCGGAGAAGATTTTCAGCCGCGACTCATTCATATTGCAGGGGGGATCGTGACCAGTTTGTCACGTTGCGAAAGTATTTTCTGAGCCGATCCTCTTAAAAACCGAAGATCATTCTCCTATCACTTACCTGACAACATCTTAAGGCTTTCCTCGATTTGACCGACACGCTTAAAAAGATCGGGAAGGCGCTGCTTGAGGACGTTGAGACGGCGATCGAGATGGAAGGGAAGGCAGGGATTGCCGATGACATAGCTGCCGGCCGGCAGTGACCCCGTCACTCCAGCCTGCCCCCCCACCTTCGATCCGCGTCCTATGGTGATATGGCCTCCGACTCCCGCCTGTCCCGCGAGGACGACATAATCCTCAATTGTGGAGCTGCCTGAGATGCCCACAAATGCGCACAGAATGCAGTGCTTGCCGATTGTGACGTTGTGCCCGACCTGCACGAGGTTGTCGATTTTCGTGCCCTCTCCGACCACGGTGCGACTGAAGCGGGCGCGATCCAGCGTGGAGTTCGCCCCTATTTCCACATCGTCCTCGATGACGACCGTGCCCACCTGCGGCACCTTCGCATGGCGGCCGTCGATAAACTCATAACCAAACCCGTCCGAACCGATGATGACGCCCGGTTGGAGGCGCACGCGCTTTCCAAGCTGGCAGTAGGATCCCAGCACGACGCCGGGCATGAGCCATGAGTCCTCCCCCACCCGGGCGTCGCGTCCCACGAACACCTGGGCCTCGAGAAACGCACGATCCCCGACCACGGCGCCGGCCTCCACGACGCACAGCGGGCCCACCGTAGCCGTTGAAGCAATACGAGCCTGGGGATCGACGGATGCCGACGGATGTATTCCCGGAGCGGGCTTCGGCCAGAGGGACTGCTCGATTTTCGCGCAGATGCGCGCGAGCGCCATCGATGGATTCTCGACGAGGAAATAAAGCTGGCCTGGAGCGGGCTCGCCCTCGTAGTCCGCAGGCAGCAGCAGAAGCGATGCGCGGCTCGTGGCAACCTGGGCCTTGTACTTGGCATTGCCGAGGAAGGAAAGATCCCCGGGGGCCGCCTCATCGAGCGAAGCGATGGAGCGTATCGTTTCTGCGGTCGAACCGCGGGTCGCGCCCGGCTGCACGATCCGGGTGAGCTCGTCTACGGAAAATGAGACCTGCATTCCGCTAGCCTGAAAGAATCCTGCCCGTCGCCAAGCAACAAAAAACCCCGCTCCTAAAAAAGGAAGCGGGGGTGTTGGAAAACAAAAAGGATTACTTTTTTGCGCCGGGAACCTTGATCACAGGATCGGCAGGAGCTGGAGCGGCAGTGGCCGGGGCGGCGGCAGCGGGAGTGGGAGCGGCGGCGGCTGGGGCGACAGCGGGGGCGGCGGGGCGACCCTTGTTCACCTCTACCATCACCTCGTCCGTGATTTCGTACGAAGCGTCAATATAGATGACGGCAGGAACGCCGATCAGGGAGGGACCGGATTTTTCGAGAAGAATATTGCAGCCCTTCTTCTTGGCGATATCCATGGCGGCCTTGGAGATTTCCTCAAGCATCAGCGTCTTGAAGTTGCTGATACGCTGCTGGAGGGAATTGCGGGTGTTCGTCTGGAAGCTCTGCACTTCGGCCTGCTTCTTGCGAATTTCCTCATACTTGGCCTGGGCGGTGGTCTGCGCCTTCTGCTTGGCATCGGCGGTGGATGCCGGATTGTTCACCTGCTCCTGTAGTTCCTTGAACTGCTCGACCAGGACATTGCCTTCCTTATTGAGCCTATCGAGCTCTTCCTGAGCCTTCTGCTCGTCACCGCGGAGCTTGTTATTCTGCTCTTCGGTCTTGTAGTGGCTGTCATACAGTTTTGCCATATCGATAACCATGATCTTCGGCGCTGGCTGCGCTTGGGCAACCAGAGCGGTGGAGCATGCGATCACGATGGCTAACAGGGAACGGACGGTATTTTTCATAGTATATGGGAAAGAGGGGAAACTTTGAGTAGAGCAAAATTAGAAGCGCGTGCCAAAGGAAAAATTGAACTGGTTACCCTGGCGATTGTACTTGTCGGTCGTCAAGGGGATACCGAGATCCAGGCTCAGGGGGGCACCCGCGACAAACAAGCGCAATCCAATGCCCCAGTTGTCATTGAAGGCTGCCGGGCTGAAATCGTAGGAGCCTACGTTCACAAATCCGGCATCGTAGAAGATCGCAAACCGAACCGGGCTGACGATGTCGAGCGAGTATTCGGCGCTGAAGAAGCCATAGGTTTTCCCGCCGATAGTCTGATGGGCGACGCTATCCCGGGGCCCGACTTCGCGGTATTCGAAACCGCGCAGATTGTAGGGGCCGCCCAGATAGAATTTCGCGAAGAAGGGAACATCGGCAGACCGTCCGTATTCTTTTACGACACCCGTTCGCCCCAGGAGGGCGAGAACTTGGTTCTGCGCTTCGAAAATGGGGAAATATTGGGCGCCTCGGAACTCAAGATGGTAATAATCCACGTTGCCGCCCAACATGCCGCCCGTAATTTCCGCAGTGAATTCGGCACGGTTGCCGGTGGTGGTGTTGATGATCTTGTCGCGCGTGTCTCGAAGCAGTTGCAGGCCGACTTTGGAAACGGTTGTGCTACCCTCCGAGGCTTGGATCACAGCCGGAGCGCCCGAAGTGACATTCGTGATCGTAAATTGGTCCAAACCGTATGATAGGCGGCCTTCAACCAGTTCGAAGACACGCTTGCGAAGATAGACTTCGCCGCCCGTCGTGATCTCCTCGTAGTAGGAACTGTAGTAGTCGGAACTCGCACGGTAGATGCTGAAGCCCAACCCCAATTCCCTCTGGAAGAGCCAGGGTTCCTCGAACGAGAGAACGACTTCGCTTGAGAGCGATCCTATCTCCATGCGAAGACGGAATTTCTGGCCGTCGCCCTGAAAAAGCGACCTGCGGTTGAACATGTCGAAATTACCCTGGGAGAGCTCGGCAAAGACCGTTGCTCTCTCCAACGAGCTGAACCCGGCGCCGAACGAGAAGTTCCCCGTGCGACCTTCCTTGACGGCGACCTTGAGATTACGGCGTCCGGGAATGTTGGTGTTCTCGGGCGTAAGGTTCACATCGTCGAAAAATCGGGTGTTATCGAGGCGCAGTTTCGAGATCTTCATGCGCACCGTATTGAAGACTTCTCCGGGCCCGAGCGTGAGTTCGCGCAAGATGACCGTGGTCTTGGTCTTCACGTTCCCCTCGACAAGGATGGACTCGACGTTGAACTTTTCGCTCTCGGTAATCTGGTACTCGATGTCGATGTTGCCCGTGGAGATGTTGGGCTTGCGCATCAAGCGAACGCGGGAGTCCAGATATCCATCGCGTCCGTAGAAGTCCTCCAGTGTCTCCGTATCCTTGTCGAGCTTGGAGGGGGTGAAGATCATGCCGCTCTTCTGGCGAATCACACGCTTGAGGAGCGAGGTGGGATAGAGCTTGTTGCCGGAAAAACCGATGTCTCCAATATGGTAGGGGCGACCCTCGTTAATGGAAATCGTGATGACGAGCTTGCCAGCCTTCGAGTAATCGAACCGCACCTGATCGGGAGCAACTTCGACATCGAGGAAACCCTCTTCGCGATAAAAGTCGCGCAGTTTGTCGAGATCGTCCTCAAACACATCGTCCTTCAACCGCCCCGTGCTGAGCAGCCAGGATAATATCGACCATTTCCTGGTCTCTATTTTCTTGCGGAGGGTTTTCTCCTTGAAGTGATCGTTTCCGACAAACCGGACTGCGGAGATCCTCACCCGATCTCCCTCGACAATCTTGAAAGTGACGGAGCCGAAGCCGGTCTCGCGGTTGCGTTCGATGGAATAGGTGATCTGAACCTGATTGTAGCCGTGTTTCTGGTAATACTCGCGGATCTTCTCAATGTCTTCTTTGATCTGTCTTTCGTCCAGGGCAAGATTGGGCTTGCTCACCGCTTCCCTCGCCAGGCGCGAGGTTTTTACCTTCTTGTTGCCCTCGAATCGAACGGAGAGCAGGCGATATTTGGACGTAATCTCAAAAACAAGTCCCACCGTGCCATCCGCCCGCGAATCGCGCTTAACCTCGATGAACTCGAAAAGCCCGGTCTTGTAGAGTGTGCGGATATCGCGGTCGATCAGCACATCATCGAGCTCTATGCCCTCGCGAAGCTGCATGTTGGCATGAACGAACTGCTCGTTCACGTTGGCAGTGCCAACAAAGTGAATCGTAATTGCGCTGACTTTCGGAGCCGGCTTGCCATCCGCTTGTTGCGCTTGCACCTGCACAACACAAAGTGCGATCGCAAATGCGGCCAGGATCCAATGCAGGGGGCTGAGGGATGTGCTACGGAGTGTAGTTTTCAAAGCGTGTGATGTCTCGAAGGAAAGTGAGCCTTAATTCTCCTACCGGTCCGTTTCGTTGCTTGGCAACGATTAACTCGGCTGAATCGGCGGCAACTTGGAACTTTTCGTCGGCGTCTCGGGGACGGGCTAGCATAAGAACGACGTCGGCGTCTTGCTCGATAGAGCCGGATTCTCGCAGATCCGAGAGCTTCGGAGTGCGATTTTCCTTTTCTGACGAGCGGTTGAGCTGACTTAGAACAAGCACCGGGACATTCAGTTCCTTGGCAAGTGCCTTCAACCCCCTGGAAATTTCCGAGACCTGCTGTTCACGCGGCACCTGCGGATCGGTCGGACTCAATAATTGGATGTAGTCCACCACAATCAACCCGATGCTGCCGTTGAGTTTGGAACTGAGCCGGCGCGCCTTTGCCCTCAGCTCCATGATTGTGAGGTGACTGGAGTCGTCTATATAGATCTGCGATTTCGAAAATTCGTCGGCAACGCGCAGAAGTTCCTGCGTTTCCTCTCCATTCTTCGAGAGGAGGCCATCGCGCAACAGTTTCATGTTCACGCGCGACCGCGAGCAGAGCATGCGAAGGGCAAGCTGGGAGGAGCTCATTTCCAGGGAGAAGATAAGCACCGGCACTCCCTCCCCTTTTTTCGGCAGGGCGGCCGCTTCGGACATGTTCAGGGCGAGCGATGTCTTGCCCATGGATGGACGGGCGGCGAGAACGATCATTTCCTGCCGCTGGAACCCGAAGGTAAGCGCATCCAGATCCTTGAAGCCAGAAGCTACGCCAGTGAGCTCGCCTTTCTTCATCATCATCTTGTTGATGACGTTGATGGCTTCCTTGGTAGGCTCGCGCATCGGTTTTGCGGAATCGGAGATGCGACCCTGGGTGATCTCGAAGAAATCCAGCTCAACCTTGTCGATGAACTCCTCCAGTCCTCCCTGGTAATTGAAACATCTCTCCACCACGCCGGTGGATACCCGGATCATCTGGCGGAGGAGATGCAATTCCCTCACCCGATCGATGAAGTACTGGGCCTGCGCGGTCGTGGGAATCCGTCCGCTGATCTGCGTCAGGTATGCGTAACCTCCCACCTTATCGAGGAGCTGCTGTGCCTTGAGTTCCTCCGCAAGAACCGCGAGGTCGACGGGCGGTTTCTGCTGATAAAGCTCGATGAGCTTATCGTAGATGACGCGATTCGCCGGCACATAAAAGGCCTCAGCCGAGAGTTTCGCCTCCAGGCACAGCGCGATGGAATCGGAGCCGTCGAGAAGACAGCAGGAAAGCAGATACTCCTCCGCCTCGATGGAATGAGGAGGCATGCGCCCAAGGAGCGCACTGGGCTCCGCCGCCTGGGACTGGGGGCGCGTGCGCTGGAATGAATCTTGTGGTGAAACTTCGGGCATTCTTGAAGCAAGCGAGCCTGAGAGCCTGAAACGGAGAGGCAACGCCGACTTGTGCGGAGTTGTTCACATATTGTCCCCAAGATGCAACCCTCGGGTTATTAAAACGGCGTTTTATCGCACGGGTAGGAATAGGAATATTTTCCGTTGCCTGATCACCGCCTGTGGGATGCACTCGCTTCAACAACGACCGTATGGATCACCTTGACCTTCATTCGGCCGCCCGAGAGGGCACGCTGGCAACGCTTCCCCACGAGACGATCACCGCGGAGAGCCTTACCGCGCGAAATCCCTCCGGGCATACGCCGCTGCATACTGCGGCACGCTATGGCGGGCTCAAGGATCTGCCTGCGGAGCTGCTCACCGCCGAGCGTCTTGCGATCAAGAACGACGCAGGCTATACGCCCATTCATCAGGCCGCGATCGGCGGCCATCTCGACCAGATTTCCCCGGCGCTTCTCACCCTCGAAGCTCTTCTGTCTCGCAGCAATTCCGGCTACACTGTTTTCCACCTCGCCGCCGAACACGGTCACATCGAGCAGGTGCCCCAGGATCTGCTCACGGCCGAAATCATCGCCCTGAAAAACGACCTGGGTAACAACCTTCTTCACGAGGCCGCAGAGGGCGGTCACTTTGACAAAATCCCCGAAGCGTTGATCGACGCTCTCGTAATCAGCGATAGGAACATCAGCGGCGAGACCCCCTTGCACGTCGCCGCCCTCAACGGCCACTTGGACCAGATCCCCGACAGGTTCATCACCCGCGAAGCCTTGCTAGAAACCACCAACGCGGGAGACACGGTCATTCACGCCGCGGCCATCGCCGGGCATCTCGACCAGATTCCTCCCGCGTTCCTCAAGCACGATACCCTGGTCATTGCCAGCAAGACCGGGTTTACCGCCATCCATGCCGCGGCGGAAACCGGGCAGCTCGACCAGATCCCGAAGGAGGAACTGACGCACGATCTGCTTCTGACGCGCAACGACAATGGCGACACACCCCTGCATGCGGCCGCAAACGAGGGACACCTCGACCAGATTCCCCATAGCGTCCTGACTCGGCAGATACTCATGACCCGCAACTACACGGGCATGACCGTGGGTCGCATCGCCCTCCAACAAGGCCATATCGACCAGCTTCCGGACCATCTCCGGGCCAGAAACGGCGCAATTCGCCGCTTGCTCGTATCGATAGGCATCCTGCGCGCGCCTTTCGCTTGATCGTTTTAGGGACTCCCGCAGGCTTTCGGCCGCCGCTCGGCGCGGGCTCCGCACAGTCTTGGGCAAACTTTGCACATTCTTTCGGCTTCTCCTGCGGCCACGAAAGCCTTTCACTCGAACGCCGATCGTGACATTTAATTCATCCATTTCTCTACCATGAATACAACCATCACCTCAATCATCGCCCGCGAAATCATCGATTCCCGCGGCAATCCGACCGTTGAAGTCGACGTGAAGCTGGCCTGTGGCGCCCTCGGTCGTGCCGCAGTACCATCCGGCGCCAGCACGGGCGAGCACGAAGCCATCGAGTTGCGCGACAGCGCCGCTCCGGCGAAATTCCTGCCCAAGGGCATCGATGCCAAAAAGCGCTATCTCGGCAAGGGCGTGCTGGCTGCGGTGAACAACGTGAGGTCCGTCATTTCCCCCGCCCTCCTGGGCATGGATGCCTGCGATCAGGTGAGCCTCGACAAGCTCATGATCCGGCTCGATGGCACGCACACCAAGTCGAAGCTCGGCGCCAACGCCATCCTCGCCGTCTCCCTGGCCGCTGCAAAGGCCTCGGCCGCGGCCCTCGGCCAGCCCCTCTATAAATACCTCGGCGGGCCGAACGCCAAGGTGCTTCCCGTCCCCATGATGAACATCATGAACGGCGGCGCCCACTCCGACGCTCCCATCGACTTCCAGGAATTCATGATCATGCCCGTCGGAGCCCCCAGCTTCTCGGAAGGTCTGCGCATGGGCTGCGAGGTTTTCCACAGCCTCAAGAAGGTGCTGAAGAGCAAGGGCCTCGCCACGGCTGTCGGCGACGAGGGCGGCTTCGCCCCCAAGCTCGCCAGCGCCTACGCCGCTCTCGATGTGATCGCCCAGGCGGTCAAGGAAGCCGGATACAAGCTCGGCGCCGACAAGGATATCGCTCTCGCCCTCGACGTCGCCTCCTCCGAATTCTACGACGCCAAGACAAAGAAATACACCTTCAAGAAATCCACCGGCCAGATTCTCACGGGCGACGACATGGTGGAATTCTACAAGGAACTCACCAGCAAGTACCCGATCATTTCGATCGAGGACGGCTGCGCCGAGTCCGACTGGGACACCTGGAAGAAGCTCACCGACGCCATCGGAGATCGCATTCAGCTCGTCGGCGACGATCTCTTCGTCACCAACGTCGAATTCCTCTCCCGCGGCATCGCCACCGGCACCGCCAATTCGATCCTCGTCAAGGTCAACCAGATTGGTTCCCTCACCGAAACTCTCGACGCCGTCGAGATGGCGAAGGAAGCCGACTACACCGCCGTCATCTCCCATCGTTCGGGCGAGACCGAGGACGTCACGATCGCCGACATCGCCGTCGCGACAAACGCAGGCCAGATCAAGACGGGTTCCCTCTGCCGCACCGACCGCGTGGCCAAGTACAACCAGCTCCTCCGCATCGAAGAGGAACTGGGCGCCAATGCGATCTACGGTGGCAAGATGTAAGTGTTCCCCCTCTCCTTTTTCAAAAGGCCGGCCCCGTCGAGGGCCGGCCTTTTTTTGCGGTGCCCGCTAAAAGATGCATGAGACACTTCCTTGTAGCGGCGCCTATTAAGGATAACATGCGTCACAATCAGTCATGGGCGTCCTCAGCCAGTTCACCTTGATCGCCTCCTCCTTCCTGCTTGGGGGGATATCACCTGGGTTTTTGCTGGTTCGATGGAAGACCGGGGCGGATGTCCGCTCTCAGGGCAGCGGAGGGAGCGGCGCAACGAATGTCGGACGCGTTCTCGGACGCGGCGGTTTCGCCGCTGTAATGACCCTGGACATTGCCAAAGGGGCGGCAGCCGTCTTTGCGGCGCGGATTTTTGGAGGAGGCGCGCTGGCTGAGCAGCTTTGCGCGCTGGCCGTTGTGGCAGGTCATGTCTGGCCGGTCGGTCTCGGATTCAAGGGCGGCAAGGGGGCGGCAACCATGCTTGGAGCGTGGCTTGTGATGGCGCCCGTCCTTCTGCTGCCCGGCGCCGTCCTGACGTTGCTGGCCCGGCTGATTTTTCGTTTCTCGCTCGCGGGCCTGATCGGCCTTGCAACCCTTCCCGTCCTCGCGTTCTGGAACTTGCCGGATCCGCGCCGCGGTGCGGCCGCCACCCTTGCCTTCGGAATCGTCGCCTTTGCGCACCGCGACCACATCAGACGGTGGCGCGAGGGTTCCCGCATCTTTTCAACCCCGAACGATCATGATCCCGCTGAACCCTGAAATCGTCACCAAGATCGCATCGGAAGACTGGGAATTCGAGCAGATCCACCGCCTGAATTACCGGACCTTCGTCGAGGAAATCCCGCAGCACGAACCCAACAACGAGGGTCGCCTGGTCGACCGTTTTCACGCCGACAACACCTACCTCATCGCTCTCGACGGAAAGAAGCTCGCGGGCATGCTGTCGCTCCGAAAGAAACGCCCGTTCTCGCTCGACTCAAAGCTGCCGGAACTGGACCGCTACCTTCCGCCAGGGCGGGTTCCGATAGAGGTGCGGCTACTCGCCGTAAACCCCGAGTACAGGAAAACGGGCGTATTCGCAGCCCTGTTCGACCTCGTGGTCCGAACCTGCTCGTCCGAGGGCTTCGACCTCGCCGTGATCTCGGGCACGACTCGCCAGATGAAGCTGTATCGTCATATGGGATTCGTTCCGTTCGGTCCGCTCGTGGGCACCGCGGACGCCCCGTACCAGCCCATGTGCATGACGCTCGAATCCTTCGGGCAGGCGATGCGCGGGAGCGCGGCGCTTAAACCGACGATCGACGCCATTTCCAAGCAGGAGAAGCCCCTGAATTTCCTGCCCGGGCCGGTGAGCATCGATCCATCGGTCGAGGCGGCATTCCGCTCCAACCCCGAGTCGCACCGCGGCGCCGGGTTCATCGTGCAAATGTCCGGCGTGAGGCGCAGTCTGTGCAATCTCACCCGTGCAAGGGACGTGCAGGTGCTGCTTGGATCCGGTTCGCTTGCGAACGCGGTCGTGGCGGCGCAATTGGGGCTCATGGACGCCACCGGGCTGGTCGTATCCAACGGCGAGTTCGGCGAGCGCCTCGCCGGCGAGGCGGGGCGTGCGAAGCTGCGCTTCGACTGGCTCCGCCTGCCCTGGGGCGAGCCCCTTCAGATGAAGGAAATCGCGAATACCGCGGCCAGGCTTCCCCGCGGCGGCTGGATCTGGTGCGTGCATCACGAGACCTCGACCGGCGTTCTGAATCCCGTCCCCGACATCAAGGCTCTCTGCGCCGGCTCGGGCCTGCACCTGTGCCTCGACTGCATGAGCAGCGTCGGCGCGCTGCCGCTCGATCTCTCGGGTGTCAGACTCGCCACGGCCTCGAGCGGAAAGGGCCTGGGCTCCCTGCCCGGTCTCGCGCTCGTTTTTCACGATTACCGGCCGGATCCGGAACCGTCTTTGATACCCGGATACATCGACCTCGGCCTCTGGTGCGCAAACGAAAGCGTGCCCTTCACGCATTCTTCGAACCTGGTGGCGGCGCTCGCCAGGGCGCTGGAACTGGCCACGCCCGAACGCATGGAACGCATCGGCGCCAACGGGGCCTGGCTTCGCAAAACCCTCGAATCTCATGGTTTCGTACCGGTTGCGGCCGAGGCGGTCTCCTGCCCCGCCATCCTGTCGCTCCGCATGAAGGAACCCGGGGCGGCGTTCGCCCTCGGCGAAGAATTGAAGGCCCGCGGATTCTGGCTCAGCTACGCCAGCAAATATCTCCGCGAACGAAACTGGCTGCAGATCGCGCTGCTCGGAAATCCAGGGAGGGAAGACCTGCTGAGGCTGGTCCACTCGCTCGCAATCGTGCATGGGAGCACACGCAAGAAGGACGCAGTCCGGGTCTGAAGCCCTACACCGGCTGCTGCTGGGAGATGCAATGCAGTGTGCCGCGCCCGATGATCCATTCCCTGCAATCGATGGGAATGATTTCGCGCCCGGCAAAGCACGAGCCCAGCACTTCGAGCGCTTCCGCGTCCCTATCCGGCTGCCGGAATACGGGAACCAGGACGGCGCCGTTGAGAATCAGGAAATTGGCGTAGCTTGCGGGCAGGCGCTGGCCGTCGGTCACGCAAGCTTCGGGCATGGGCAGCTCGGCAATCGCGAACCTGCCTCCTCCGGGACCGCGCATCGAGCGCAGGCGCTCGAGATTATCCCGAAGAGTGCGGAAATTCGCGTCCCTCTCGTCGCGCTCGACGGCGGCCACGATGCCGTCCGCTTTGAAAAAACGGGCCAGGTCGTCGACGTGGCCATCGGTATCATCGCCTTCGATACCGTTTCCGAGCCAGTAGATCTCCCTCGCGCCGAGGAAATCGCGCAGCCGCTTCTCTATCTCCGTTCGCGACAGGTCCGGATTTCGGTTGGGATTGAGCAGGCACGCCTCAGTGGTGAGCAGCAGCCCCTGGCCGTTGACGTCGACGCTGCCGCCTTCCAGCACGATGCCGGGGACGAAGCGCCGCATCCCCAGGAACTCGGCAACGCGCCTCGGTATGTCGTTGTCGTCGCCGAAGGGCGCATACTTGCCGCCCCAGGCGTTGAAAATCCAGTCCGTCACGGCGACCTCGCCGGATGCGTCGTTCTTGATGAATATAGGCCCGTGATCGCGACACCAAGTGTCGTTGATGGGGTTGTCGTGCAGCGTCACCCTGGCCATATCCGCGCCGCTCTCCGTTAAAAGGAGCAGGGCCGCGTCCTGGCGCGGCTGGGCTATATTGACATGCACCTCCTCGAAACGGCTGATCCTCGAAACGATCTCGGCGAACTTCCCCGGAATCGTCTCATAATGCCCCGGCCATGTGGCGCGCCTGATCGGCCAGGAAAGCCAGATGCCCCGCTGAGGCTCCCACTCGGCGGGCATGCGGAAGCCTTGGGCGGCAGGACTGCCGTCAAGACTCCCAGCCGGCGAACCGGAGATGGAAGGTGCGGTGGGAGTGGCCATGATGGATGAAAGCAAGCCTTGGGAAAATGGCCGTCAGAGGCGCACTTTCAGGGCTGACAAGTAAGGACTGGCGAGACCGATAAGCCTCTCAGTCCCCATTTTCGGGGCAAGCCTCGAATCCTTAATCTGCGGATCGAGTGTTCGCACGCGATTGCAAGTTTTTAGATATAAAGCTATTCCGAACCATATTTGAAATACAGAGGCACAGAGGGCCTAGCGCGGTAGAGCCGCAACCAAACCCATGAAATTCCAATTCGGGTTAAACAGAAGGCAACGAAGCGTTCTTCTGCAGAACCGCATCAAAGGATACGTTGCATGCGTTCACCACCGAGGCCTCTGAGTCAGCATAACTTGAGGCACTTCGTTCTCTTCGTTACCTTCTGTTCAACCTAAAGGCGGAAACGCTTCGTCAAATCGCCGTAGGCGTCGATGCGGCGATCGCGAAGGAAGGGCCAGTGGGTGCGAGTATCATCGATCTGGCCAATATCGACTTCCGCCATCAGCACCTCCTCGGTGTCGATTCCCGCTTTCGCCAGTATCTCTCCACTGGTGCCTGCTACAAAGCTCTGCCCCCAAAACTCGATCCCATCCCCTCCTGCCGGAGCTTCAAAACCGATGCGGTTCACGGAGGCCACGAAACAGCCGTTGGCAACGGCATGAGCCCGCTGGATAGTCTCCCAGGCGCCATGCTGCTTTGCGCCCAAGGCCGCCTTTTCGCCGGGGTGCCAGCCGATGGCCGTGGGATAAAAGAGAATTTCCGCACCGCTCAGAGCCGTGAGACGTGCCGCCTCCGGGTACCATTGATCCCAACAGATGAGCACGCCGATCTTGCCGTAGCGGGTGGTCCAGGTCCGAAACCCAAGGTCTCCCGGCGTGAAATAGAATTTCTCGTAGAACAGCGGATCGTCGGGAATGTGCATCTTGCGATAGCTGCCCAGGAGGGAGCCATCCGCATCGATGACCACGGACGTGTTGTGATACAGCCCGCGGGCGCGCCGTTCGAAAAGCGACGTCACAACCACGACCTTGCGCTTCCGGGCAAACGCCCGCCAAAATTCCGTGCCCGCGCCCGGAATCTCCTCGGCCAGGGCGAAATTCCCGTAGTCCTCGCTCTGGCAGAAATACAGGGAACGGTACAACTCCTGGGTGCAGACGATCTGCGCTCCGGCCTTCGCGGCCCGCTCCGCCATCGCCATCGCCTTCTTGTGGTTCTTGGCGATGTCGGCCGAACAGGCGTGTTGCAGAAGGGCAACGGTCGTTTTCATGGAGGGCGAACGCCCGCCTCAGTAGATCACTTTGTTGAGCGGATACTCGACAATGCCTTCGGCTCCGAGAGCCTTTAACTGCGGCACGATCTCGCGCACGATGCGCTCGTCGATGATCGTCTCAAGGGCGATCCAGTCGGGGTTGGAAAGCGGAGAAATCGTCGGATTGCGGAGCGCAGGCAGCGTTTCGATCATCGATTCGAGGGAGGCCTTGGGCAGGTTCATCTTCAGGCCCACCTTGCTTTCCGCCTCAAGCGCCCCCTTAAGCATGAGGGCGATGGTCTCGATTTTCTTGCGCTTCGCCGGATTGGCCCAACTCGCCTTATTGGCGATCAGCTTGGTGTTGGTCTCGAGCAACGTATCGATGATGCGGAGCTTGTTGGCCCTGATCGAATTGCCGGTCTCGGTGATATCCACGATGGCATCCACCAGATCGGGCACCTTGATTTCCGTAGCTCCCCAGGAGAACTCGACCTCGACGGGGATCTTCTTGGCGGCGAAAAAGCGCTTCACCGTGCCCACGAGCTCGGTGGCGACCCGCTTGCCGGCCAGATCCTCTGCCTTCTGCATGGACGAAGCCTCGGGCACGCACAGAACCCAGCGCGATTTCTGGGCGGAAGCCTTGCTGTAGATCAGATCGCAGACTTCGACGACGTCGGACTCGTTTTCCATGATCCAGTCGTATCCGGTGAGGCCGCAGTCGAAGAAACCGTGCTCCACATAGCGCGACACCTCCTGAGCCCGGATGAAGCGGCCATCGAGATCGGGATCGTCGATGGACGGCTTGTAGGAGCGGGAACTGGTGGTGATTTTCCAACCCGCCTTGGCGAAGAGATTCTTGGTGGATTCCTCAAGGCTGCCCTTGGGAAGACCGAGCATAAGAAGAGGTTTTTTGTCGCTCACCCGACAAGGGCACACGCCCATCCACCACCCTTCAAGTCAATTTTCAAGGTGGTTTCTCTCGACACCGCCGTCTCTGACACTATGAACATGAGCCACTACGGGAGCCAGCCAGCATGCCGAGCGAACC
>JBAZHQ010000074.1:0-14027 GCA_041652235.1 Opitutaceae bacterium
AGCGAGGCGCAGCGTGCTTGGGCTCCAGCAAAGGACAAGCACAAATTGAACGTTCTTTACGATATTGGAAGAGTTTGCTCGGATGATACTTGCAATACATTGGAACCCCTGATGCCGGGATTGCATATCGTTTGGGACTCCGGTTTTGGCCTTCATGGCCGCCCTTTCCTTGCCTTTTTCCGGGTGTCTGGGCACGGTCGCGCACATGGAATTCTGGTACGAGAAGATAGTCCGGCCGTATTTCTTTCGGTATGATCCCGAAAAGGCGCATGAAAGTAGCGTGCGTGCATTGGCTCTGCTTGGTCATCTTGCTCCGCTGCGTGCCGCCATGGAGTGCTGGGCGCAGTTGCCGACTTCCCGATACGCGCCCGTCAAAGTCTTTGGCCTCGATTTTCCCAATCGCGTGGGCATGGCCGCGGGTTTCGACAAGAATGCCGAGGCGTGGATGGCTGCCGCAGCTCTTGGGTTTGGCCACGTCGAGATCGGCACGATCACCGCCCAGGCACAGCCGGGAAATCCGAAGCCGCGCCTCTTTCGCTATCCCTCCGAGGAGGCAGTGATCAACCGCATGGGCTTCAACAACGAGGGAGCCGCCGCTGTGGCCGCCCGCCTGGCCCGCCAGCCCGCCCGGGGAAACAGGCGCATCCCCCTCGGCATCAATCTGGGCAAGACCAAGGTCGTGCCCCTGGAGGATGCCACGGCCGACTACCTTGCGAGCTTCGAGCTGCTTGCCGACCATGCCGACTATGTGGTGCTTAACGTCTCGAGCCCGAATACGCCCGATCTGCGCAAGCTTCAGGACGAGGAGCGCCTGCGCGAACTGCTCGCCGCCGTCAGTTCCGCCAACCGGTCGCGCAGCATCGAGGCGGTGAAGGCCCGCGTGCCCGTTCTCCTCAAGATCGCACCCGATCTGACCTGGCCGCAGATCGATTCCGTGCTGGGGGTCATCTCCGACTACAAGCTCGATGGTATCATAGCTACGAATACAACACTCGCCCGTCCGGGATCTTTCGAGACGGTCTGCGAAGAGGGGGGGCTTAGCGGCCCGCCCCTTCGCCGCCGATCCACCGAGATCATCAATTACATCGCCCGCAGGACGGAGGGCCGCCTGCCCATCATCGGCTCGGGGGGCATCGGAGACCTTGTCGCCGCCGGCGAGAAGCTGGATGCCGGCGCGACGCTCGTGCAGATCTACACCGGCATGATCTACCGCGGCCCCTTCTTCGCCCGAGACGTCGCGCTGGCTCTCGGCGAGCGCGATCGCCGCCATTGAGGCCCGCCTTCAAGCTTTCGGTTCCATGCCCCTCCTTCTCGTAGGCCTGTGTCTGGTGGTGGTGGTCGGACTTTATTTTTATAATAATCCGCTAAAGCATGGGACCTGGTTTCTGGTCCGGCGCTTCATCAATTGGTTCCCTCTGGGGATGACCTATGCGTTCCTCTACATGGGACGCTACAATCTGAACGTCTCGAAGAACGCCCTCGGCTCCGCGATGACGAAGGAGGATCTGGGCGTCATTTTCGCCGCGGGCACGGTCACCTACGCCTTCTCCTTTCTCGTCAACGGGCCCTTGGTGGACAAGATCGGAGGCAAGAAGGGCATCATCATCGCCGCGTTGGGAGCCTCCTTTGCGAACATCCTCATGGGAGTGCTCACCTACTTCATGGTGAGCGGCCGGCTCACGACCCATGTCGTGCTGTGGTTTTCGGTTTTGTACGCGCTGAACATGTACTTTCAGAGCTATGGGGCCGTCTCGATCATCAAGGTGAAGGCCTACTGGTTTCATGTGCGCGAGCGGGGTGTTTTCGGGGCGATCTTCGGCACGCTCATCTCGTTCGGCGTCTATTTCGCCTTCGATTGGGGACAAAGCGTCGTGGAGTTGACCAAGGCGGTCACGCCGGGGAACTCCGGCTGGTTTCACCGGCTGATGCGCACTGCGTTTGCCGCGGACGGATTGCCGGCCGACGCGACCTGGGCGGTGTTTTATGTTCCCGCCTTCATCCTTCTTTTCTGGGCGTTGATGGACTGGTGGCTGATCAAGGACACTCCCGAGGAGGCGGGTTTCCCTCCCTTCGATCCGGCGGATGCGTCCTCGGGGCAGAAAGATGAGAAGCTTTCCGCGATAGGTCTGCTGAAGAAAGTTTTTTGCAGCCGGCTCCTGCTGCTTGTGGCGCTGGTTGACTTTACCTCGGGCGTCATGCGCAACGGCGTTTACCAGTGGTATTTCGTCTTTGCCCACGAGGTGGCGCAGCCCGGGGCTGAGTTCTTCCTGGAGAACTGGGGTTTGCTGCTCTGCCTCTTCGGCATCGTGGGCGGTTTTGCGGGCGGCTTGATCTCGGACAAATGCTTTCAATCGAGGCGCGGTCCGCCGGCTGTCATCCTGTGCGGCTTCATGTTCCTCATGACGATTCTCATGGCGGTGTACCTGCATCGTTCGCCCTTCATCCTCGGCGCGGCGGCGGTGATGATATCCATGGCGGTGATCGGGGTGCACTGCCTGATGTCCGCCACGGCCGCCACCGATTTCGGCGGGCGCCATGCCACGGCCACCTGCTCGGGAATCGTGGATGGCTGCGTCTATCTCGGCACCGGCCTCCAGTCGTTCAGCCTTGGTTTCCTGATCCCCCGGGGGGGCTGGATCTGTTGGCCGCTTTTCCTGATGCCCTTTACCATCATTGGCGTGGTCGTTGCCGCGATGATCTGGCGCGAGCTTCCCGCGGCGACCCGGAAATACATCGATGAGGTCGAGGGAAAAAAGTCTAGGAAACGAAGCACGTAACTGTTTTTACGTTCAAGATGACAGAAACATCGAAATGGCAGAGGCTCGCCCTGTGCGGGGTTCTTTTATACATGGGCATCCTGCTGGCCAGGAACATGGGCGCCTATGCGGGCGGATCCGATTCCTCCGGTTACATGAATTTCGCCAGGCTGCTCCGGGAGGGGGCCACCACGGAAACGCAGCGTTGCATCGAAGGCCTGCGCCCGTCCGATCTTCCTGGATACGCCTACGTGCCCCTGGGTTTTGTTCCGCAGGACGAGATCAGATTGGTGCCCACATACCCGGTGGGGCTTCCTCTTCTCATCGCAGGGACGTCCAGGATTTGCGGTCCGGCTTTGGCGCCTTCGCTGGTCATATGGTTTCATGGCATGGCCGGGCTGTTGCTTTTTTACGGGCTGGGGCGACAGGCGGGCATGGGGCGCTGGTGGGCCCTGGCTGGGCTTATCATCCTGGGTGTGGGAAGCCTATACCTGTCCTTTTCCGTCCAGCTTATGAGCGATATGCCGGCCATGGTTTGGGCTCTGGCAGCTGTATTAGCCGCATGGCAGGCGCGGCGTTCGGCGTGGTGGTCCCTGGCGGCGGGCATGGCGATGGCGGTGGCGGTGTTGATCCGTCCCTCGAACCTGCTGCTCATGATTCCCATCGGTGTCGCCCTGGGTCTGGATTGGCGGCGCTGGCTGGGGCTTGTGCTCGGGGGGCTACCCGGGGCGGTGCTGCTGGCGGCGGTGAATCAATCGCTCTATGGCAAAGCTTACATCTCCGGATATGGAAACTTTTGGATACTTTTCAGTCCAAGCTGCGTGGGGCCGGTGTTGATGCACTACATCCGATGGCTTCCGATCGTGCTGACGCCGCTGGTTGTGCTGGCTCCCCTGGCTCCCTGGCTATGTCGGCGCGAACTGTCCAGCGCCCAGTTTCTCGTGCTCGTGCTTTGGCCGCTGAGCTTTCTCTCCTTTTACGCCTTTTATCCCTTCACCTCTGAGACATGGTGGTATCTGCGCTTTGTCCTGCCTGCCTTTCCTCCGCTGCTGATCCTGTCGCTTCTTGCGGCCCGGCGCCTGACCCGCAGATTTCAACGCGAGCATCTGAACTGGGCTGCGTTTCTGATGCTGATTGTGTGCGTGGTCTGGTCGTATAAATGGTCGCACAAGTTGTATGCGCAGGGCTTCGGGAAAGAGGAGAGCATGTATCCGGAATCCTGTGCACTCCTGCAGGCGACGGCGCCGGGGAATGCCGTTGTGCTTGGCTGCCAGACGAGCGGCGCGCTTCTTTATTACACCCGGCACATCATCGGCCGCCTCGCTTGCATGGAGGACGGCTCCTGGGAGCGCGTGGTGGCGGCGAGTCGTTCGGCGGGGCGTCCCGTTTATGCGCTTCTGTTCCCCTTTGAGTTGCCGGAGCTCGATAAGGGAAAGATACCCGGGCATTGGGTGAAAGTAGGGGCTGTCCGTCAGGTGACTCTCTGGCGCCTGGACCCGCCCTGAGGGGAACAGAAAAGAGGCCAGAGGTCAGAGGCCAGAGAACGGAAGCCAGAGGCTAACGGTCGGACGGTGGTGCTGCTGCACACAGTGGCGGCGGAGCCGCCTCGGTCGGACAGTCGGCGGTCGGAAGTCGCACGAAGGCGTCCAGCACCCTGATGGCCATTGACTAGGGAGAGTTGGGCGTTTTTCTACACGGTCATGCATGGCAGGCTGCTAAGATATGCCGGGTTGTGGAACTCGGCGTTGGTCGCTTTTTTGCTTTTTGGCTGCGTGCGTTTGATGGGTGCGCCAAGCGTGTTCCCGGGTGTTGAGAGCGACCAGCCCGCGGATCCTGCTCTCGTGCAGGGGGTGCTGCCAAACGGGTTTGGCTATGCGATTCTTCCGAACCAGGAGCCGAGGAACCGCATTTCAATGCGCCTTGTGGTGGGCGTCGGGTCCATGCACGAGAGCGAGAAGGAGCGGGGGTATGCGCATTTCGTCGAGCATATGGCGTTCAGGGGCACGGAGAAATACCCCGGCGATTCGCTGAGCAAGATGCTTGAGCGGAAAGGCATCGCCGCCGACCACGGCAATGAAGCGATCACGAGTTATCGCTACACGATCTACTCCTTGGATTTGCCCGACTGCAGCAGGGAAACAATCCTTCTGGGGCTCGATGTTCTTCACGAATACGCCACGGCCAATGCCTTTGACAAGAAGGCGATGGAGGTAGAGAGGGGGGTCATCCAATCGGAGAAGGAGCTGCGCGGAGATCCCTCCTACCATCTCTATCAGGCGAGAATCCGGCATCTGTGGCCGAACTCGCGTTATGCGAACCGCGCACCCATCGGCACCATGCCGAGCATCAAGACATGCTCTGCCCGCCAGCTGCGGAGATTCTACAGGACATGGTATCGCCCTGAGCGGATGTGCATCGCGGTCGTCGGCAATCTGGATGCAGGAGACATGCGGAAGGAAGTTGAAGCCGTGTTTGGCCCCATGAAGGCGTCGGGCGATGCTCCCGTCGAACCCGCCGATTTCGTTCCCGCGAAGGCCTCCGCTTCGGATGTCACGGTTTATCGAGATTCGACCTTCATGGGGGTCGTTCTGCAATTGGAGCATCCCAGTCCGTATCCGAGAACTGACGACACTCATGAGAAGCGCGTGGAGTGGCTGCATCAGCAGCTTGCCTTCATGATGTTTCAGATGCGGCTCGAGAAACTGTCTCGCGCGAAAGCCGACAGCTTCGTGTCGCCCGGAGCCTACATCTCCTATCCGATCGAGGGCTGGAAGCAGGCCTCTGTCTCGGCAGGCACATCGCATGACAACTGGAGGCGGGCCGCCGCCGATCTGGAGACCGAGCGCCGCCGTGCAATCCAGTTCGGATTTAACGAGCAGGAGCTGACACGGGCCAAGGCGGTGTTGAAGATGAGTTACCGGCAGGCGGTGACAAGCGCCGCCACACGACCATCCGCGATGCTTTCCGCCACGCTCACCGGATGCCTGGTAAACGGGCAGCAATTCGTGCGGCCGGAGACGGTCGAGACGGATCTTTCGAAAGCGTTGGAGGAGGCGACGCTGGCCGATTGTCGCGGCGCCTTCAGGAAGGAGTGGGGGGTGTCGGCGCCGCATGTGCTCGCGGCAACGAATTATATGGCGCCATTGAATCGCAGGGACCTGGCCGAGGTTTTAAACGCAAGCCACAGCGCGGAGATCAAACCGGCAGAAAAACAGGAGAGCGTCAGCTTCGCCTACACGTCATTCGGCGCCGAGGGCACGCTTACGAAACATCAACGGATCGAGGATCTCGATCTGCATCTGGCCGAGTTTGAAAACAAGGTCAGGCTGAATTTCAAGCGCACCGACTTCGAAGCGGATCGGGTGGATATCTTCGTGCGAGCGGGGACCGGGCGTTTATCCCAACCGCCCGACAAAGCCGGCCTGAATATCCTGGCGGATGCGGTGTTTCTTCAGGGAGGTTTGGGAAAGCACAGTACCAGCGAACTCGCCGAATTGCTGGCCGGCCATGCGATCAGCCTCCATTTCAGTTCCGGCATGGACGGTTTTTACCTGTCCGCCACCTGTGCGCGACGGGATCTCGTGCTTTGTCTTCAGGTGCTGGCCGCCTATATGAGCGATCCTGGATTTCGCAAGGAGGCCATGAAGGATGGCAACGCTGCCCTCGGGGGGATGTACTCAAGACTCATGGGAACTCCTGGAGGGCCGATTACGGCAAGATCCTTGCGGGTCTTGGCGGGAGGCGATTGCCGTGTGGGACTCCCTGAGGCGAATGAGGCTTACAGCCGTACCCTTGAGGAAGTGAAGGACTGGGTCGGGCCTCAGATGAGGCAGGGCGCGGTGGAAATGAGCGTCGTTGGCGACACGGACTGGGATGAGATCGTCGGCGCGGTCGGCAAGAGCATCGGCTCCCTGCCCAAACGCTATGACCACCCGCTTCAACCGGTTGATTCCGGCCTGAGATTCAGGACTTCGATGAAGTCACCGATCGTCTATCCTATCGGGGAGAACTTCCGTCAGTTGGCGCTCTACATGGTCTGGCCCGTGGAAAATACGGGGGATATTCACCTTGAACGTCGCTACCGGCTGTTGGGTGAACTTCTCGAGGATCGCCTGCGCTTTCGCCTTCGCGAGGAGCTTGGCGCGTCCTATTACCAGTCGGCCACCTATCATTACGAGGAGAACTCATCCTCTTTCGGGCTTTTCTCCGTCTATGCCGAGTTGCCGCCTGCCAAGCTCACGGCGGCGATCGCCTGCATCAACAAGGAGATCAAGGAATTCGGAGCGGGAAGGATCAGCGAAGAAAGTTTTGAGCGGGTGAAGCAGCCCTTCCTCCGTCTGCGCATCGACGATTTGCGCACCAATGGCTATTGGGCTTATTCCGTGCTGAGGGATGCCCAGCTCAACCCCGCAAGGCTCGACGCCGCCAGGGAGCGCGGAGCGGATTGCGCGTCAATCACCCGCGCGGAAATCGAAAGTCTTGCGTCCCTCTATCTGCAATCATCGCGAGCCATCACGTTTATCGCCGCTCCGGCTTCCAATTTGACCTTCATGCTTAATGCGCCTGAGGTTCCTGTGCGCTTGGGGAAGTAAAGCCGACAAGACTACGGCAAAAGAGGACAGCAATTGGTGCCGGCAGCATGGGTGTCAAAAGTCGCACTGGAGCCGCGCCGACTTCGGCGCGAACGGCGCGATGTCGATGCGGTTTGCGCCGGGCTTCAGATATCGCGTCACGTCGAGGCGGAACGGTTTTCCGATAAAACCGCCGGCGTGCTGGCCGTTGACTGTCACGCAGGCGGCGGCTTCGGGAGAGAGTTCGTCTAGTACCAACCAAGCGTGGGCGGGCATGCTGGCGACTTCGCAGCGCCCATGGAAAACATTGGAATGAACGGGGCTGTGCGTGACCCGGCCTGTGCGCGACGGGATTTCCGGATCGGTTTCCACGGGAATCGAAGCATCCACGACGACCGGGATGACGGTCTTTCCGATCATGCCGCGAACCGGGAGCGGGCGCGAACGGTCTTGGAACACGAGCAGAACGCTTTCGTTTGGCTCAAGCGTGAACTCCAGCTCGACGTCGTCGTCTGTGCGCCGGTGGTCGATGGCAGTGAGTTCGTTTCGCATCGCGTCCCAGCATTCCGGCACACCGTCGGCGTTCAGCTTGAGCTGGAAACGGCGGGCCTCGCCCAGATGATTTTGGTTTGTGATGAAAAACACATCGCGGCCGCTCTTCACGCGGTGCAACACGTGCAATCCCACGCCGACGTCACCCTCCAGCACCTCCACCACCTTTGGCAGGCCGGTGGCCCGGAGTTCGGCGGCCGTCGGGTTTTCCGAAAGCAGATAGGCGCGGCCTCCGGCGGCGTTGGTTTTGCGACCCCAGATCGCGTCGTACAATCGGGCGATGTCGGCGGAACTCTTGCCGAGGGTCGCCGACTTGGTCGGCAGAAAGCCGTAGGCGATCACCAAGCCGCCGCTGTCGAAGAACTCCTTGGCCTTGGCCAGCGTGGCGTAAGGAATGGCCTCGACGGGCGGCACGACAATCGCCCGATAGCGCTCCTGGTGCAACTGGACTTCGCTATTGGATAGTTTGGCCTGGTTTTCGAACACGTCGAAGGGCAGCCAGTCGCAATCGTATTGGGCATCTTGCAGGGCCTCCGTCATGGTTTCCGGCGGCAGTATTTTCCCGACCTGCCGGGTGTTGCCGTTGAACAGCAGAGCGACCGGGCAGACATGCCGGCCGCCGCTGAGCAGCACGCTGAGACGGCTGGTGTAGTCGGCATAGACGCGATACAGAGGCCAGCGCGGTTCGAAGCCGCCGTTGTAGAAATAAGGCGGGCAATCGGTGTCGTAGGGCGCGTGGGGATTGAAGGAATGGGGGATCACGGCATTGACGCCCGAAACCTGCATGTGGTCGGTCCACCATTTCATCTCCGGATAGCTGAGATTCTGGCCGCGCCCTCCAAAAATCTCCACCATCGCTATATCGTCGCGCTTGCCGAACACATGCGAAACCGAGCTGGCCAGCTTCGGTGTGGACCAGACCGGCGCATCCCTTTTTGGCACACGTGTGTCCCAGTTGAATTGTTGAAAAACGGCGTCGATGCCGCCGCGGTCGCTGTAGCGTTGCAAACGCATGAGGTCGCCGGCGCAAAGAATGGGATGTGCGTACAGGCTGGCGTGCTCAATGAAGTGCCCCTGTGACTCGATGCCGTGCCGGTGGCACCACTCTATGATCCCACCGTACAGCGTCCGGCCCCAGGCGTCTGCAAACGCGTCGAGGTACTGAAAGCGCGCCGCAGTCTGTTCCTCGCCCGACAGCTCGAACTTGTAGGCGACATAGGCTTTTTTCCAATCGACGCCCCACTCGGCAAGCACGCGGTTTAGCTCGGTGCCCCAGTCGCCATGGGTCTCAGGTTCGTCGTAGAAAAACCCGGCGATGGTCCGGCCGAAATCCGCTTTGAATCGGTCGTAATGCGGTTGGTAAACGGTCTGGAGGTACCACTCGACGCAGTCGCGGCTTGCGCCGTCCACGCTGAGCTGTGTGCCTCCATCCTGGGGCAGTGCGGGGGCCTGCGAATGAGTGAAATTCATCACTCGCCATTTCCCTTCCGGTACTGGCCACCGCAACTCGCCGTCGTGGATGAATGATTTCAGGTCGGCCAAACTGGCACCGTCGATCTTGCCGTCGGGCGCGACACGTCCCGCGATCGTCGCGACATGGCGCGCGTCGGCATAACCGGCCGCGACGAGTTCGCTCGGCCCGTCAATCTCGGTCGCAGTCGCTTCCAAGTGTTTTGCCGCGTATTGAGGCGGCACCCGGCCGTCGACACTCTGGCTCGGCCACCATTTCTCGTCGAAGATCCACATCTTCAGGTTATGTTTCTTCGCCGCGTCGAGACAGAGGCCGAGATCGCGATACCAGTTTGGCCCGAGCCAGTCGGAGTGAGGCCGCGACTCGGCTGTGAAACATCCGTTGCCTCCCTCGGCCACTTTGGCGATGTAGGTTGCCAGCCGCTCAGGCGACTCGTCGCCGTGCAGCCAGAACAGCGGACCGGTTAGCTCCCGCGCCTCCATCGGCAGTTCTCGGAACTGCCGCTCGGTCCTGTCGATTTCGGCGCCGAACACGGTCGCGGTCGTCGCAACGACCAGCCACAAAGAGAGGAGAAAGTGTTTTTTCATGGAATAATGGTATGGGTGGTTGGCGGGAAGATTTAGCGCACCTGGATTGTCTCGATGCCGAGGAGCGAGCCGAGTTTCTCGAGCTTATCCGCCACATGGCCCACGCCAACAGCGCAGTGATGAGCCGGGCCGTGGGAGTTCCAGCGGCGGACGAATTCGCGTGCGCCGCTGGCAAAGCGGTAGCGGCTGTTGGTGTTGCCGATCTCCAGGATCGGGCCGGGCACCGACTCAGCCTCGGCGCACAGCAGCGCGAGTTTGTCATTTCCGGCTTCGATGACCGAAAGCAATGTCACCGGACCGTGCCTCACGGCCATCTCGACCGAGACACCGCGACCGACCTTGCCGTGATAAACGTCGAGCGGTCGCACCTTGATCTTGCCCTGCGCGATTTTGATGTGGCCGGGGCCGTCGTGTCCCATGAGAACGACGTCGTCCTTGAAATCCATCGCATAGTACTCGGTGAACGAGCCGCCGACGCCGAGAAGGTCCATGATTTTCATCGCCTGGACGTTTTTCACCTCGTACTCGCCGGCGACGGGCACGCCGCGACCTGTGAGCAGCGAGGTGCCGAGGATGATGGAAGCGAGCGCGGTCTCATTCTCGGCCACGCCCGTGCCTTGGTAGTAATATGCCAGCGAGCCGAGCCGGTGATCCGCGACCAGTTGATCGAGCGCCACGGAAGTACGCGCGGCTTCGGCAAGATCCTCCTCCAGACAATCCGCCTGCACGTCGAAGACTTGGTGAAACTCCCGCACCCGCGCCTGCGCATCGCCGGCGGTGACCGCGCGGCGCCGGGCGGCGAGCTCATCGACCTCAAGCATCTCGATATGCGTGCCGAAGGTCGCGCACTGCAAGGTCATATCGGAGTAGATGTCGAGCATGCCGCCGTAATAATGCCCCATCAAGCCTAGCCGGTTGCCGTTCATGCCTGCGGCGACGCGCGCGGCCTCGACCCACGCGTCGATTTCGCGCCAGCAGACCGGATCGTCGTCGAGAACGCCGGTGACCTGATGAAAACGAATGCCGACGCGCCGAAAGACGTTGGCAATTTCCGGCATCGGACATGCCGAACAATGGGCCAGCCACTCACCCGTCATTTTGGCACGGTCGCCGAGCCGGTTGAAGGTCACATAATCGATCGCCGGGGAAGGAGAAAGATTGAGCACGATCACCGGCACCTTGGCGCGCAGCACCACCGGCAGAACGGTGGACGACAGCGCGTACGTCGTCACATAAAGGAAGATCAGGTCCACATCCTGCCGGCGAAATTCACGGCCGGCGGCGAACGCGCGATCCGGATTGTCCACCAGCCCGAGGTTGACGATCTCGACGCCGGGGCGCTCGAGTTTTGCGGCGACGCGCCCAAGGTTGCCCTCGAGCCTTTCCTTGAGCCCGGCGAATTGCGGCCAGTAGGCGTCCAGGCCGATGCCAAAAAGGCCGATGCGCAGGGGCGAAGGTTCCATGATGCCTGCGAGTTTATCAGATTGCAGTAAGGCGAGGAATCGGCGTTCTGATCATCGCCATACAGAAAAAGAACCTCCATTCCAGCGACTACTTCAGGTATTTCCAGGCCCCGATAGATCAGAGTCTGTGGGGGCTGGCAGTGACGGCTGCCGGACAGACGCACATCCCGTCCGGATCGCCTTACCCGCCGGACCAGCATCCCGCCGACCACCACTTCGACTGGGAACACGGTCGCGTGATCGAGGCATTGCAGCTCGTTCTGATCGCCAACGGGCGCGGCTGTATCGAAACCCGCGTCGGCGGGCTGATCGAAATCGAAGCTGGTGCCGCGTTTATATTATTGCCCGGTGTCTGGCACCGCTATCGTCCCGATCCGGCGACCGGATGGGAGGAAAGCTGGATCGAAATCAGGGGTCCCATCGTCGACGGGCTGATCCGCATGGGCGTTTGCTCGGCACAAGCCGCGGTATGGCGGGGCGCGCTGGCCGCCGGGATCGATTCGGCGCTCGCGGCCGTGCATGCATTGGCGCGCACGGCGTCCCCCTGCTTCGATCCGGAGCTGGCGGCGCAAGCACTCGGCGTGCTGGCCATTTGGGCGCGTGCCGGGCACGATCGTCCGGTTCAGCCTCGCCTGCTTCAAGCGGTGGTCCGGGCGGAACACCTGCTCGCGGAACGCCATGCCGAACCTATCGATATTTCCGCACTCGTGAAAAGACTTGGCGTCTCATACCCGCATTTCCGGCGCGCTTTTCGGAGGCATACGGGATTTGCACCCTGGCAATATGTGTTAAATCTGCGTCTTTCCCGGGCTCGGCGCCTGCTTGCCGCGAGCGACATCAAGCTCGACGCCTTGGCCAGCCAGCTCGGCTTTAGCTCGGCGTTCCACCTTTCGGCCGCTTTCAAACGCGCCTTCGGCGTTTCCCCGGACCACTGGCGCCGGCAGTTGCTTCGCTCCCGGCCTGGAATGAAAGATTTCGATTCGAAATGATCTAAATGGCCCGAAAGGATGAAACTTTTGCATGATGAAGGATATTCATCCATGCGATCGATCTAGGGCATATTTTCTGCTTCATGGACCCTTTCCATGAAATGCTCCCTTTATCGTATCGTCACCCTGACTTGTCTTCTCTGCCTGGCGCCTCGCGCCTGGGCTGAAGCGACGGTTGCTCTTCCGGAACCTTCATTCGAGCAGCGTCTTGGCGACATCGAGGCCTATATGAACAACACGGCGCGCGCGACCGACGGTTGTGCGCATTCCAAAGTGCCCGGCCCGGGCCCCGGTCATAGCGCGTGGATGATGACCAGCGCGGCGCTGGTGCTTTTCATGACATTGCCCGGCCTGGCCCTCTTCTACGGCGGCCTGGTGCGCCGCAAAAACGTGCTTTCGATACTTGCCCAATGCCTTGGCCTTACGGGCATAGTGACCCTGATGTGGTGGGCGTGCGGATACAGCCTCGCCTTCGGGAGGGGAAACCCCTGGATTGGAAACCTCGACCATGCATTTCTGAGAGGCGTGGGGATCGCGCCCAACGGGGATTACTCCCAGTGGGTTTCGCAGAGCCTGTTCATGATATACCAGCTGATGTTCGCCATCATCACGCCCGCACTGACGCTTGGCGCCATCGCCGAGCGCATGAAGTTCAAAGCCGTGATCCTGTTCAGTGTGATGTGGATGCTGGTGGTGTATATCCCGGTCGCGCATTGGGTCTGGGGCGCGGACGGTTGGATGAACGGTCTCTTCAATCCCAACGCCTCCATCAGGGCGATCGATTTTGCGGGAGGAATCGTAGTGCACATGACCTCGGGCTGGAGCGCTCTTGCTCTGTGTATCCTGATCGGCAAGCGCCGCGGTCATGGCCGCGAGCAGATGCCTCCGCACAGCATGGTCCTGTGCATGGTCGGCACGGGCATGCTGTGGGCGGGCTGGTATGGCTTCAATGCAGGCAGCGCCGTAGCTGCCGACGGTGTGGCGGTGAATGCCTTTGTCACAACCACGCTTTCCGCTGCCGCAGGATGCTTCATGTGGGCTGCGATCGAGTACAAAGTCCGTGGCAAGCCCAGCGTGCTGGGTTTCTGCTCGGGCGCAGTGGCCGGCTTGGCGACGATCACGCCGGCCAGCGGGTTTGTTTCCCCGGGCAGCGCCGTGCTTATCGGTCTTATTGCGGGCGGCTCGACTTACTTTGCCTGCAATCACCTAAAGGCGAAGTTTGGATATGACGATTCGCTGGATACCTTCGGCGTTCATGCCGTGGGCGGCACCATCGGCACGGTGCTCGCCGGAGTGTTTGCGACCGTTGGAGCCAACCCCAATCTCGGCGTTGGTCCCATCGCGGCTCTGGTGGGCAAGACTCTTTGGCTGGAGCAAATCAAGGCGGGCGGGCTGGTGATCATCTGGTCCGTGTTGGGTACGGTCGTGCTCGCAAAGCTTGCCGGCGCCTTTGCCGGGGGCTTGCGTGTCGATGACGAAATTGAGCAAGGGGGCCTCGACATCGGCGAACACGGCGAAGAGGGATATTTCCTCGACTAGCGTTTAGCCAGCAATCCGCGGAACTTGAGAGTGACGAGTTCTCTGAACGGTTTCAGGCGGTAGGAACACTGGGCTTGAGGCGACGCAGTTGGGTTTGGC
>JBAZHQ010000075.1:0-13969 GCA_041652235.1 Opitutaceae bacterium
CGCCCAGCACCGCGCCAGCTGGCATGCCGGGATCGCTCGCTATGCGTCGGACGCGAGCCGCTGTTGGTCGGAATCCTCAATCTGACAGACGATTCCTTTTTCGACGGAGGCAGATACGTCGGGTTCGATGCCGCGATCAACCAGGCCGAGCGCATGGTTTCCGAAGGCGCGGCAATGATCGACATCGGAGGGCAATCCACCCGTCCGGGGTATCAGGAGATCGGCGCAGCGGAGGAAATCGCAAAAGTCGTGCCGGTGATCGGGGAATTGCTGAAGCGTGTCGCGGTCCCTCTTTCCATCGATACCTATAAGCCGGAAGTCGCACGGGCTGCGCTGGAGGTGGGTGCGCATGTCTTGAACGACGTCCATGGGCTTCAGGGAAATCCCGAGCTGGCCCGGTTGGCCGCTGAGTTCAGGTGCCCGGTGATAGTCATGCATCAGGAAGCTGGATTTCCGGAGTCGCAGGGCGACACCATCAAAAAGATGAAGGCCTTTTTCACGCGCTCGATGGAGATTGCCGGGCAGGCTGGCGTTCCCAGGGATAATCTCATCATCGACCCCGGTATCGGCTTTGCCAAGGCCCACAAGCAGAACCTGGAAATCCTGGCCCGATTATCAGATCTGAAGGCACTCGGCTGTCCTCTTCTCCTCGGCGCTTCCCGGAAATCGGTGATCGGGAACGTGCTGTCCCTGCCTCCAAGCGAGCGGCTTGAGGGTACTCTGGCGACGACCGCGCTTGCCGTTTGGCAGGGTGTGGATTTCCTTCGCGTTCACGACGTGCTCGCCAATGCCCGCGTCGTCAAGATGATCGAAGCCATCCGGCACTTTTCCCACTCATGAACGGACGCATACATTTAAAGAACATGGTATTCTATGGTTACCATGGAGACCTTGCCGAGGAGAAGACCCTCGGCCAGCGCTTCGTGATCGACCTAGCCCTGACCCTCGATATCGCGGACGCCGCCCGCACGGACGATTTGGAGACAACGGTCGATTATATCGCCGTCTATGCCTTGTGCCGCAAGATTACCGAGGATGAGAAGGTGAAGCTCCTTGAGACCCTGGCGGGCCGGATCATCGATGCTATTTTGAAGGATTTTCCTCTCGTGAGCAGAGTCGAAATCACCGTCAAGAAGCCCTCAGTGTCCATTCGCGGCGCGGTGGATTACGTCGCCATCGAGACCAGCAAAGAGCGTGAAAACAGCCTACCTCGGACTGGGTAGCAATCTTGGGGACCGGCGTTGGTGCCTTTCCGAGGCGGTTCGCCGCCTGGGCGACGATCCCTCTCTGCGCATCGACGCCGTTTCTTCGGTATTCGAATCGAAGCCCGTGGGAAAAACTGACCAGCCGGATTTTCTGAATCTTGTGCTGGCAGTCGCCACCTCCCATGCGCCGGAGCAACTGCTTGCCCGGTGCCTGCAGGTCGAAGCCGATCTGGGCCGTGTGCGCCACGAACGCTGGGGCCCGCGCACGATCGACATCGACTTATTGTGGCATGAGGGCGTCACCCTCGCGACAGCCGAGCTGACCCTGCCTCATCCGCGCATGCTGGAACGCAGTTTCGTCATGATTCCGCTGGCCGAGATAGCGCCCCAACTGCTTCTTAGAGGCCAAACCGCCGCGAAGATCGCGGCGCGTCTGGATCAAACCGGCATCAATCGCCTCGGCGCCCTCAAGTATCCGGGTTCCGACGCATGAGCCCACAATCCTCCAGAGAATTGCCACAAAGAGGCACAAAAAATTCAGGGGTGAAAACGGACCCAAGATGCGCCTATAGGCGCACCGTGACCTTGATCGAAGAAATAGGGCTCTTCTCGTGCCGCAGTGTTCTTGGCTTACCGCAGGTCACGCGAATCTCCAACCCGCTTTGTCACGTAATACGTGACAAAGCGGATTGGTACTATTTCCAGGACAGACAGCGCAGTTTCGTAGAGGGTATTCCCGATAGCAGAAAGCCGACTGCCGGCAGCCCCGGTTTGCCCGACTTCCGACCGTCCGACTGTCCGACCGAGGCGGCTCTGCCGCCACTGTGGGCTCTGCTGGCCAGCAGAGCACCACCGTCCGAATGTTGGCCTCTGGCTTCCGGCTTCTGGCCTCTGGCTTCTTTGGATGCGGCTCCGCCGCGCTATGCCTTTTCGTGGCCATTCAACTGCATTTCCCATGATGATCGTTAAGGAGATCCAACAGGCTATCGTTCCGCACGAGCTGTTTGGCGCTCTGCATGATCGCGCGGGGAGTTTTTTCCTCGATAGCGCGCAATGGGCCGGAGGACTCGGCGCGTATTCATTCATCGGTTTCGATCCCTTCCTCACATTCCGAGCCAAGGGGAACCGCATCTCCGTGAGCCTGGACTGCAAGGAAAGCTCCTACTCTGGCGATTCGCTGCTGGAACTGCGCAGGCTGCTCCGGCAGTACCGGTCTCCTGCTCATCCAAAGCTGCCGTTCTCGGGGGGCGCGGTCGGGTATTTCTCCTACGAACTTTGTTCACAACTCGAGGGAATACCGCGCACCAGCGTCGATGATCTGGATATCCCTGACCTGGAGTTTTCCTTCTATGAAGGGATCATAGCCTGCGATTTGGCTAGCCAACGCAGCTATCTGGTTGCCAACCCGGTGCGGGGAACGTCCGCGGAGGCGATTATCGAGCGATTGGAGGGGGTTGTCGCGGTTGCGCTGGGGAGGCTTGGAGGTGAGAGGTGGAAACCTGCCGGACCGGTGGCTGCTGAGACTCCGCGGCCCAATTTCACAAAGCAGGAATATCTCCAGGCGGTTGAGCGCGTGAGGGACTACATCCGCTCAGGGGATGTGTATCAGGTGAACCTGACGCAGCGCTTTGAGGCGCCGCTGACTTCGTCGCCCTATGATTTGTATCGGAATTTGAGGGAGCGCAGTCCCGCCTCTTTCGCGTGCTATCTCAACCTTGGTTCCCATCAGATCGTCGGAAGCTCGCCGGAGCGATTCCTTAGCATCAAGGACGGACGTGTCGAGACTCGCCCGATCAAGGGCACGCGGCCTCGCGGGCGGACACCGGAAGAGGATGCGCAGCTCAGGAATGAACTCGCCACCAGTGCCAAGGACCGGGCCGAATTGCTGATGATCGTCGATCTGGAACGCAACGACCTGGGTCGCGTCTGCGAGTTTGGTTCCATTCGCGTGGACGAGATTTTTCGTCTGGAGAGCTATGCGACGGTGCATCACCTCGTCGCGACGATCACCGGACAGCTCCGGAGCGGTTGCGATGTCATCGACTGCATCCGCGCGGCGTTCCCAGGAGGTTCGATCACGGGAGCGCCGAAGATACGTGCGATGCAGATCATCGACGAACTCGAGACGCGCCGGCGTTACGGCTATACCGGCGCGGTCGGCTATCTCGGCTTCGATGGCAACTGCGATCTCAACATCGCCATCCGGACGATCTTTTGCCTCGATGGCCGCGCCACCTACCATGTTGGCGGGGGCATCGTATGGGACTCCGATCCGGAGCGCGAATACCAGGAAACCCTAGACAAGGGCCGTGCGATGCACGCGGTTCTGACCGGGTTTGAAAGACGACCAGCCACCCCCTGATTCCGCAGAGAATTGCCGCGAAGAGGCGCTAAAATTCAGGGGTGAAAGCGGACCCAAGATGCGCCAATAGGCGCGCTGTGACCTTGTTTGAAGAAAAGGGGTTTTTGTCATGCCGCAGTGTTCTCGGCTCACCGCAGGTCGCGCGAATCTCCAATCCGCTTTGTCACGTAATACGTGACAAAGCGGATTGGTACTATTTCCAGGACAGACAGCGTGGTTTTGTAGAGGGTATCCCCGAAAGCAGAACGCCGACAGACCCGGTTTGCCCGACTTCCGACCGTCCGACTGTCCGACCGAGGCGGCTCTGCCGCCACTGTGTGCTCTGCTGGCCAGCAGAGCACCACCGTCCGACCGTTGGCTTCCGGCTTCTGGCATCTCACCTCTTTAGTTGCAGCTCCGTCGCGCTATGCTTTTTGTGGCCATTCAATCAACACCTATGACCAATCCCAAGGCACAGCATTACGTCCTCCTGAACGGCGCTCTCTGCCTTGCGGATGCGGCCCGGGTGTCGCCCTTGAGCGACGCCTTCATGTACGGGGCGGGGCTGTTCGAGACTATCAAGGTGAAGCAGGGGAAGCTGGCCTTCTTCCACGAACATGCGCGGCGACTTTTCCACGGCGCGGCTGAGCTGGGACTGTCGGGTTTGACTGACGCCGGGGAGCTTGCCGCCCGCTGCGCCCGCCTGGTCGCGAGCAACGGGCTAGGCGAGGGGAGTCTGAAGATCGTGATTTTTCAGGACGCGGGCGGCATCGGGGAACTGATTCTGACGAGTGATCGCGTGTACAAGCCCGCGCAGTACGATTGCGGCTTCAAGCTGCGGACCGTCCCGGATGCCCGCCATCCGAGGTCGCTTTCAGGACTCAAAACCTTGAACTATCTGAAGAACCTCGGTGCGAAGCGCGCGGCTAGCCAGGATGGTTTCGACGAGGCGCTCTTCGTTGGCGCCGATGGCACGGTTTGGGAGGGGGCGACCAGCAATGTGTTCATGGTGAAAGCCGGTGTCGTGAGCACTCCTGCAGCCGACGCTTGCATTCTTCCCGGCATTGGAAGGGAGAAGGTGCTCGGCCTCCTGAAAGACCAATCGGCGTGTGAAGCAAGCCTTTCCGTTTCTCAGCTTATGGCAGCCGACGAAGTCTTCGTCACCAACGCGCTTCTTGGTGTGATGCCCGTGAAGTGCATCGATCAGAGGGAGTATGACACTGCCCGGAACCCGATCACGAGAGCCATCATGACAGCCTATGCGGAGCTGGGATCGACAAGTTGATTTTTAAACACGGAGCGCACGGTGAGCACGGAGCCGCACCAAAGAGGCCATCGCGCCGGAAGCCAGAGGCCAAACGATCGGACGGTGTGCTACTGCACACAGTGGCGGCGGAGCCGCCTCGGTCGGACAGTTGCCGATCGGAAGTCGGCACAAACCTGCACCACTAGGTCGAAGAGCTCGTATGACTACGGCGGGCACGGCCCTCCTACGCCAAGGCTACGGCGGGCACGGCAGGGTTTGCGGAAAGGCCGCAGCGGCTTGGAAGCTACGAGCTAAAAGCTACCAGCTACTGGCTTCAGAAGCCTGGCGCTCTCTTATGGATCGGATCTGCACTCGCTTCTTGCTGCCACCACTCTTGGTGGCAGCGATGTCCATGAAGGGAAAACTATTTGGCTGGCACGGGTGTCGGCGCTGGGACTAATGCGGGTGCCTGCGCGGATGTTGGCGTTGGTGCTTGCGCGGGTACTGATGGCTGCGCCTTGGCTTTCTCAGCCTGCATTTCCTGCATCATTTCCTGCTGCACTCCCTGCATCTTCATCATGATGGGTTTCATGCGCCCCTGCATCTCGGTCATCGCGTTCTTCATGACGAGCGGCATTTTATTCATGACTGATTTTCCGATCGGGGATGCATAGAAGGCGATCATCCCATCCACTTCCTCCTGTGAGAAGGACTGTGTGTAAACTCGCAGGTAAAGGGGTTCAAACTGCTCCCAGTTCAGTTCTTCTTTCATGATCGCCACCGTTTTGGCTCTCATCTTGTCCATGATTTTTTGCTGTTCCGGCGTGATCGTCTGACCCTGGCTGGCCTGGGCCATAAAACTTTGCATATAGCCATCCATCTGTGAGGTAATGCTGTCGAGGAGCTTGTGGGCGTCCATGACGCGGAGGAGCTCTTTGATCGAGGCCTCGCTCGGCTGGGCTTTGACCGAGGCTTCGCTCGGTTGGGTGTCGGCCGCGAAGGCGGCAGAGCAGATACAGGCAATGACTATCAAGATGCGTTTTAACATGGTTGATGAGGTTGATGTTTGCTGACGAAAATTGATTTCGGGCTCAGGTAACCGGCTAGCCATGAAATCTAAATGGCGTGTGCTGGCGATACTTATACGAACATGGGGGTTTGTTGGAACCCATCAGCCCTGACGACCAAATCCTTCCTCGCGTATTGGCGATCCAAGAGTGTCTTGAAGAGGACTAGGCCTGCCGCGGTGGCGCACAGGGAAATGCAGATGCAGAGTGGGGTGAGAAGGTAGATCCTGTGGAAACAAATGACCCAAAGAGATAGGGGAATCGGGAGGACGACTGTGCCGACGACGCCGAACATGCGGGGAATGAACCTGCGACTTAGCGAAGTGCAGAGCACCAAGGGTGTGATCGGCAGAATAAACACGAGAAGTCCCACGTAGGCGCCAACCGATGACCAGGCGAATGGAACTCCTGCAATAAAAGCACCGGTCCATGAAAGTGCGATCAGGCTCGCAAAAGGAACAAAAAGAGCTGTTCCCGACTGGTACAAAGAAAGCCGATAATCCAGGTTTGACAGCTGATGTCGTGAGATGGGGAAGGACCGAAGGAGGGGCTCACGCGTTGCTGCCCCCAACAATCCGAACACTGGAAGCATGATTAAAGAGAAGGCGTGAATAAACGGATCATTGAGGGTTGTCCCCGATCCGATTGATCCAATCTGGGCAAGTGTCTCGGCAAGCCAATGAATACTGACGGGTCTATTCGCGATTACTGCAAAGAAAAGGGGATACCCACTCATTATAAGGCAAATTGTCAGAAACAGGATGAAAATAGGGATTCTTCCAGCCCTCCATTTTGAGTGCCCAGATCGTGCGTGGTGCACGGCACGAGCAAAGTCACGCATCGATGTGATGACTGGCATTCGCAGCCAGACGGAGGTCGAGATTTTACCTTTGGAACAAAATCTTTTAAGGAAACGAGCACGTTCCGGGGCTGTGACTGCATCATCAAATAGAGAGTTCTGAGGTGCTAGGTAATGCATGCCCGCTCGAATGCGGAGATTCTTTCTGCAAAAGCCGCGCTGGAAGCAGAAGACCACACAATAGAGGCTAACGCAGAAGATCATCCAGGGGTGACTAATCAACATTATACGCGGCCATTCCACTTTTGAATAGGCCGTCAGGGCTAGGAAGATTATGATGCCGAGACTGAGGAAATAATATTTCAGGTCGTGACGGTTTAGGAGCGGAAGGGCGAAAACGGCTGATGCAAGACCAGCCACACCGACAGCGGGCAAACTGGGATCGAAGAATCTCGCGATGATCGTCGCGATGACAGTGCAAACAAACATAGTGCTTCCATGCCATAGCGTCAGGCGCCGCCGCGCATCAGGGAGGAGAAGGAAGAAGTTATTGTGCATGACCTCATGCAGAGGGCCTGTGAAGAAGAACCCGCAGCACAAGGGAAACGCGATCACCCACATCCAAAAGCCGTGGAGACGGTGATCGGAGCGCCATAGCCCGATCATCCATCCCCAAACGAGAAATAGGTGCCAGACCGTGAATGCCAGCGTCCGCACCGGGCGCAATAGCATGAGATAAATGCGAAAGCTCATCGGGCGGCGCTCCGGTCTTGGGTGAGGTGAGGAAACATCTCGGTAAGATTGAGCGGACGGCTCTGTACTTCGGCGCCATAGGTCGTGGCGAAGCGCTTGGCCTCATCCATATCGCCTGTGCGCACCGTGAGCCGGGCCAGACGTCCATTGCTTTCGCAGGCGAGCACATATGATTCGGTGAACGCGGCGGGCAGGGTGGTGCCATTGATGGCGGTCACGGTCCACTCGGCATAGCTTTCCTGGAGCGTGTCGAAGGCCGCGTTTTCGGTGACGCTCCCCTTGTCGAGGCAGAGCACCCAGTCCACGATCTTCTCCACGTCGTTGAGAATGTGGGAGGAGATGACAATGGTGCAGCTATCATCGCGCAGCCGCTCCAGCAGCAGGTCGAGCATTCGGGCCCGCACGATCGGGTCGAGGGCGCTCATGGGCTCGTCGAGCAGGAGGAGGGCAGGGCGGTGGCAGACGCCCAGGAGGATCGCCATCTTCTGGCGGTCGCCCGTGCTGAGCTGCGCAATTTTTCGCTTCGAATCGAGTTCAAGTTCTCCAAGAAGGCGCTGCTCCAGCGAGGCGTCCCAAGTCGGGTAAAAGGAAGCGGTGAAGTCGAGGTGCTGGGCGACCGTCATCCATTCGACGAAGCGGGCTTCCTGTTGCACGACTCCAAGGCGCAGCAGTTCCGGCGCTTCGAGCAGAGCGGAATCCCTGCCGAGGGTGAGACATCTGCCGAATGTGGGCATCAGCAGACCGCTGGCGAGATTGAGCAGGGTTGTTTTCCCGGCGCCGTTGCGTCCCAGCAGGCCGACGATGCGGTCGGCAGGGATTTCGAGCGTCACGCCATCCAGCGCGACTTGCTGGTCGAAACGCTTGAAGAGGTTCTCGACTACGAGGTGGGGATCTTGATTCCAGGGGGTTCATGGGGATGAATGATCGAGGAGTTCGCGAAAGATTTTGAGGGCCTGAGCCGGGGGCACTCCCAGTTGCGAGGCCATGATGGAGGCGGCGCTGAGATGCTGGCGCAAGGGGGCGAGCTTGTTAGCCTCTTGTTCGGATTTAGGCAGAGCTCGCACCACGAGGTTTTGCCCGCGCCTTCTCTCCAGCACGCCATCATGCTCAAGCAGGCTGTAGGCCTTGCTGATGGTCATCGGATTGAGCGAAAGCTGGGTGGAGAGGGCTCGTGTGGACGGCAACTCGTCACCGGTCGCGAGCAAGCCCGAGGCGATTTGAAACCTTATCTGGTCCATGATCTGCCGGTAGGCCGGGACACCATTGTGGTGGTCGATTGTGAGCAGCGGAGGCATGAAAACGAAGTACGCGAAACGTAGCTTACTGTATTAGTGGCTTAATACACCAGTCAAGCCGTTAATCGAATTCTCTATCACCGCTCGGAAAGGCATTTGTGTGACGTCGAGGAGGACGACTTGCGCGGGCTCTATGAATATCTTATCCCGAATACCTCGGCGGGTCGCATCTTTGCGGAACCTCGATTACCTTGCTTCAGGCCAAACATGTTCTCGAAAAAAGTCGCTGACAGAATCTTGAGATATGAAGTCGCCGCAATGACGGCCATTGTCGCGCTGTCTTGGGCCAACGAATTGTTTGACGTGCCCCATTTTATGTTTGGGAGTGCGCATCATGGAGACTGGAGAGAGAGCGCACTGGAGACCCTGATCGCGGTTTTTGTATTCATCCCTGTATTCATTGCGACCAAACGCGTGGTCGCCAGCCTGCACGAAGTGGAAAGATTTTCCCGTGTCTGCTCCTGGTGCAAAAAGATTCATTACAACGGCGAATGGATTTCGATGGAAGATTACCTGAGGCGCGGACTGGCTTCGGATATCTCGCATGGGATATGTCCAATCTGTTCCGAGAAGCACTTCGGCGATATCGGTACGCGTTAGAATAAGCGATTTGGCGAGACAATCTCCTGAAGCGGCAGAGCCGCAACCAAACCCAACCAATCAACTCAGATTGAACAGAAGATAAGGAAGCGTCTCAAGTCATACCGCCTCAGAGGTCTGGTGATGAACGCAACCAACGTATCCTTTGATACGGTCTTTCAGAAAAGCGCTTCGTTACCTTCTGTTAAGATCATGAATTAGATATTCTTGAGAACCTCTGAAAGAAAAATGCACGCAAGAAAACAACAGACTCAGGGATAGTGAATGAAGAGCTAAGCCGGATAGCTTCACCTTGGGAAAGCTACGCCTCTTTTATGGCCGCCTCGGATTCCTCGCGGGTCGGCACCAGCATAAGGACGAGGCTTGCGATCGCGAACAGGGTGCAGACGACAAATATGCCACGGTGGCCGAGGCGGAATGAGAGGGCGCCAAAGAGGGAATAGCCAAGCGTCGATCCAACCCTGGCGGCGTTCGAATAGAGATTAGTCGCCGTTCCAGGATGATGGGGCAGATGGCTCTGAAAATAGGTGATGGACAGTCCGGCTGTGATGCCGGTGACCGTGGCGGAAAGCAGTTGCAGGGGATAAACATGCCAGGGTACCTGGACGAGGGTGAGGGAACCGTAATACGCCACTGCGACCAAGATGCCGAAGCGGATGAGTTTTGCCGCCGAGTGCCGGGTGGCGAGCACTCCGAAATAGAGCAGCAGAGGTATCTCGAAAATAGGCGCCACGCAGTAGGCGATGCCCACGTTTGTCTCCGTGCCGCCGAGATCGTTTACAATGATCAGAGGCAAATTCATCATTCCGATGGTGGATGAAGTCAGGATGAGCACGAAGGCGGAGAAGTGGGCGAGCACATCCACCCGCGTTATGACAGCCAGGACGGAGGTATCATTGGCCTTGGTTCCAAGCATGGCCTGCGGGATGCCCGGGGGCTGGTTCACGGGCACGTAAACCCAGACGATGATCATGAAGATGACAAAGCAAGCCGCGGCGCAGATGAAGAGTCCCTTGTATGAATAGGCGATCATGACCATCGACCCGAGCGCCGGTCCCACCGTCCAGGCCAGAGCCGTGTACATGCGGAAGGCGTTCATGTAAAAGGCTCCCTCATCCTTGGGGATATCCGACTTTTGCAGCACCTCACGGGCGTAGGCAAAGATTTGCGAGAAGGTGGTTCCCCCGATGCCCAAGACCACTGAACCGATGAGCAGTAAGGGGACGAAGTCCCGCACATAAGCAAAACCAAGATAACCGAGTGCCCCCATTGCGCTGCCCATAAGCAATACTGTGCGCCGGCTGAAAAAAGTGTCCGAATAGTGCGCGAGAACGGTGCCGATGACGATGCCGACGACCGCGATGATGGTCATGAACATGCCGAAGAGCGCTGTGCTCATCCCGACTTCCTTGGTGCCGAACATCGACATGAAGGGCCCCACAAACGAGGTTGCCGTCCCCAACAGAAGGTTCAGGACGAAGATCAGGCGGAATCCCCCGGTGAGATAGAGCGGACGGCAGCGTTCGGCGAAGCGATACATGGAAAGGGGCTTATTCCGTCACAAAAGCCCTCACCGATACGACGAAAATCGCAGCTATTCATCAGCGGACGGCGTGCGGATTTGGAAGTCGAAGTTCAGCACCATTTTGGACATTGCCTTGGCGTAGTTTTACACTGGCAATCCCCACTGCGCCACATTCTGACAAGCATTCAATTCCCATGAAAGTCATCACCATCATAGCACTGTTAACCGCTCCTTTCCTCCTAGCATCCTTCGCTGCGGCAGGAGAAACCGAACCGGCTGCCTCCACAGCCACATCGGACATGAGAGACAAGGGACAGTTTTTTGCACAGGTTGGAAACGAGACGCTTTCCTCCCTCCAGTTCATTGCGCCCGCGGACTCCCGTTTCCGCTATGAGGGGCGTATTGATTACTCAGATCCCGCAGGCCCCATGATCATCTGGCAGGGGAGCCGCATTAGCATTGATTTCGAGGGAGAAACGCTGGCGTTTCGCTTGGACAGTCTGGGTCAGGAGAGCTTCTTCGACGTCCACATCGATGGTTCCAAAGCCATCCTCGCCGTGCAGAAGGGGAAGGAGCTGAATTATATCTATCAAAAGCCTCTAGCGCCCGGTCGTCATACACTCACTTTGTTCAAGCGCAGCGAGGCAGCAGCGGGCACCGTGCTGTTCAAGGGAATCGGGATTGCCTCGGGGGCGAAGGCCTGGGCGCCTGCTCCGATTTCCTATAAGTTGGCCATGGAGTTCTTTGGCGACTCGATCACAGCCGGGGCATGCAACGAGGACGGGGACACCGACCAGTGGGCAACCCATCTTACGCATAACAACGCCCTCAGCTACGCCGCCATGACGGCGGCGGCGTTTTCCGCCGATTATCGCAATGTGTCGGTGAGCGGCATGGGAGTTGCCGCAGGTTTTGTCGAAGTCCTTGCGGGAGAGATGTGGGATAAGCTCTATCCCAGCGCCAAGTCGGCTTCGGCTTTCCTCAAGGCCTGGACGCCCGACGTGGTTCTTGTGAATCTCGGCGATAATGACTACGACTACCCGAACACAAAAGGGAAACCTGTCCCGCCGGAATTCACCGATTCCTATGTGTCGTATGTGAAGGCGATTCGCGGCGCCTATCCCTCTGCGCACATCGTGCTGCTCACGGGCGGCATGTTTGGGGGAACGAAGAGCGTGCCCCTGCGCAAGGCCTGGGAGGCCGCCGTTTCGAGGCTAGAATCAGCCGATCCCGCCATCTCTCATTTCATCTTTACGCATTGGACCTCGAATCATCCCCGGGTTGCCGACCATCGGGCTATGGCGGATGAGCTCATAGCCTGGCTGAAACAGCATGCCTTCATGAAGTCCCGGCTCTGAGCAACACCTACTGGTAATGCAATTCCACGCGTCCGATTTCGGATTCCTCGCAGAAGAGAATCTTCAGGAAGCTGGCCTGCTCGGGAACCTTGAGTTCGTAGAGGATCGGATACCAGGTGTTGTCGGTCTGCTTTTCGGCCCGATTGATTGAGGGTGCGGCGGATAGCGGAGTGTAATTCACGCTGTCCTGGGAGATTTTCAGCTCGAGATTGGCAGTCTCGTTCCGACCAAACGAGAATACCTTGATCTTCGTCAGCTTGCCGGGGACGCAATAAACGATCTCGCTCAAGGGCGACCCCTTTGCACGGCTGAGATCCTCCCGGAAGTCCCTGTCGGAGGATTTGTCGATGCTCACTCCTTCGGAGGCGTGCAACAGCTTCCCGAAGTCGTTCATGTCATCGATGAGCGCCAGTGCCTGCGCGCTCACTGGACCGACGACCCTCGATGGCTTCGATCTGCCCGCGCTGTTTTTCGCGACGACATGATAATAATAACTTTTCCCGAGCTGAGCCGTGTTGTCGTTGAATAACGAATGGTATTGCACGGCGCTGTCGTCGACATCGTAGCCGACCATGGTCCAGGGGCCGATGGCGGCTTCCGAGCGAAAGACTTCATAGGAGGAGGCGCCTGCGGAACCCTTCCATGAGATGTTCGCGACGTCCTCCACAGGCAGCATCACGGGGACCCTCGGAACGGGGATTGCCAGCAGAGGTTCGCCGCGGATTTCGAAGGCCTTGCGGCGAATCACGCTCAACAGGTTTTTTTCATCGTACCCGGCTCCCGTATCGAATCCGGGCCAGTGACAAGCCTTGGTGTTGGAATCGTATTCGGAGTGCCAGTAAAATCCGCCCTTCGAGCGATGCCCGCTCAGCCCCAATATCAGGGTGCCGGAGATCCGGCTGGCGACGACTTCTTTCAGGCAGGTCTCCATGCTTGCCGCGGGGATGGTCCCGAGCTGGCTTACGATATAGGGCTTGCGCTTGTCGATGATCCCCAGATTGCGCTGCACGTCCTTCGAGAAAACGGTGGGATTCCCGTTGTGATGGTGGGATGAGAGAATATCGACCGACGGGTCGGTGAGCGAGGATTCTGGGAGCGGCGTTGTGTCGTCGATGGCGCAGGCACCGTCCATCGTCAGGTGATTCTTGTCGATGCTCTTGATGGTGCTGCAGATTGCCGTGGTCCACGAGGGAGGGCATTTGAGCTCGTTGCCCGTTTCCCAGCACAGGATGGCTTTGTCGTCCTTGTAGACGACGCCGGAGACGGTGTTTCGCCGGTTGAGCAGGAAACGGATCGTCGCCTTGAAATCATCGATCAGGACGGGGTCCGTCCAAAAGTCATCGGCGGGTTTGCCGCGAAACTCGGCATATTGCGCCCTGCCTCCGAAGGTCTGGTGCTGGTCCACGATCGGGATGATCACCCTGACTTGATATTCGTTGGCCAGGGCAAGGATGAGATCCAGGACCTTGAATGACTCCTCGGAGAATTTTCCGGGAGCTTCCACAGCGGAAGGCACTTCCGTCCCCTGATCCTTCCTTCGCATCGGGATGGCCCGGAGGCGCACGGCATGGCCCCCCAGTTGTCGCACGGTTTCGAATACATCGCGCAGCTCGTACTCGTCCGGCAGTGCGTAGGAGTTGCTTCGGGTAAACTCCAGCTCATCCTCGTGGATGTTTAGCGTGGGAACATTGAAGGAGATGAACCGGAACTCCTTGTCCCCGTCCATGAGCTTGTCGCCGGAAGCGGTTATGAAGTGCGAAAATTTCCCCTGGATGGGCGC
>JBAZHQ010000076.1:0-2043 GCA_041652235.1 Opitutaceae bacterium
ATTCCAGTGCCCTTTGGTATCAGTTCCGATTCCACGGGATCAGGAGCTCTGAGTTTACCAGCGCGTTGAAGCCGCCCTTCAGTCCATCCCACACGTGCCAGATAAACGGACGTTGGTGGAACAAGGCGCAGTGCTGTTCGAAGAAATCTTCGCTTAGCCAGTCTGCGAGTGTCTTAGCCTTCGAATCCGCTGCCGCGAGCAATTCACGCGCTTTGGTGGACGACCACTCGGAGCCAAAGGCCGCGGCAAGCAGGGCGTTCAGCCGATCTGCGGCGGGCGCTTCGCCCTTGGTGGCGGACAGGCACACGATGCCGTCTTTGTCGGCCAATTCTTCCAGACCATCAGCCTTGAGCGCCGGGCAATCGGGAAAACTTGAACCGGTCTGGCGTGGCCACTGGTAGCCGAGCAACCGCGCCACGGCCACGTGCAAAGTAGAAGCGCCTTCCAGGCGCTTGGGAGAGGATATGAGGCTGGAAGCCTCATCCACTTTGGGGTTTGGATGCCCGTTGAACAGCCATTGCGTCGGGTCGGTGGAAAGTGGCTTGGGCAACCCGTGCGGATATTTCTCCGCCGCCACCTTCTGCCAGTGCGCCAGATCGAAGGGGACTTTGACCAGTGTGACGTTCGTTACTTTGACATTCTGGTCAATCTTCCGAACCTCCTCGTTGTATTCTGGCGACGAACAGAACGCCCAAACTGCGGGAATGTGCGCCTCGTCCGAGGGGAGAACTACAGCCGCGTTCTTATCGAAGATGTCACCGAGATACAATGACGCACAAAGCTTGTTCATCTGGCTGATGATGACGCCCTTTTTCTTCCAAGCCATCCCACCGACCAATATTGCTTCACCGCGTTGTCCGCGTTCGTGCAGCAATCCTCTTCCTTGTTCCCAAAAGACTATTTGCTCCATTCCGCCAAAAAACTGCGTCTTGTCCACGGTCGTTTGCAGGAACTCCCAATCCTTGCCCAGCATGGCAACTTCCCAAAATTGTCGGAAGAAGCATGGCGTGTCTTTGCTTCCGAGCCCGTGGACTCCGTGTGCAACGGCGGAAAGGAGTGCCGTCCGGCCACCCTCTTCCAAAGTGATTCTTGAATCTGGGTTTTGAAGCTGGCTGTTTTGTTTTACTAACTCGACTGGTTTCGTCCTGAGCGCGAGATTCTTGTCGCTTGGAGTCTTTTCTTCTGTCGCATCAATCCCAACGAGGCGATGCATCTCGGCTGGTTTCTCTCGGCCGAAGCTCACCAACGCAACATTGACGACCTCGCCTCCAATCGTCTCAAACGCGCGCGGCCCAAGGCGCGCCACGCAAGCCCATGATGCTTGGCGGAGGAGGTTCTCGCGCAACCGCGTGTAAGTGCCAAGAAAGAGCCAATTCTGCGGAGTTACCAGAGCCGTGTTCCCTCCGCTTGCACAAAAGTCGAGACAGCGTTCAACGAAACAGGTAGCGAGATCAGCCTTTGCGTCCGGATGAACGCGCTCGGAGTATTCCAACAGGCCCTCGTCACCAGGACGAATACCTCCCTCCTGTTTGCCTCGGGCAAGATACGGCACATTGGTAGCGACGAGCGTGAACTGGCCGGCGAGAATTTCCGCTGCCTTGGCCAGACCTCGTGCGGTCACAGCCATTTCCGCCTTCGCCAAGCCTACGGCGGACAAGTCATGCGCGTTATCGTCCTTGGTCTCCTGCGCCAGCGCCTTTTCTAGCAGCGGCTGGAGTTCATGGAATGCGGCCACCAGCAAATCGCCCTCGCCGGCGCGCGGGTTAATGAGGCTGCCCAGCACCGCCGCCTTTTGAAACAACCGATAAAGCCGTTCCATGCCGCGCTGAAGCTTTTCGTTGTCACCAGCAATCTTCACCCAGTCGGCTCCGCGAGTGTTCGGCGCGAGGCCGGAGCAGGCCAGATTCATCGCTGGCAACGGGCGATACCCCACGCGGCGCCATGCGGCCAGAGCCAGATTGAACGCGGCAATCTGCGTGCAACGCGGGTCGATCTCCAAACCGAATAGATTGTCGCGGATGACCGCGGCCACGGCCCCTGCTT
>JBAZHQ010000076.1:2053-13919 GCA_041652235.1 Opitutaceae bacterium
GCTTCATCCAGCTCTTCCTCCGCCATCCGCAAGGCCACCAACCGCTCGAACATCGCCACCACAAAATGCCCACTGCCCATGCACGGATCGAGGCACTTTAGCTCCTTCGCAGATTTCGGCCAACCGGCAAACGTGCCGGCGGCGGGTGTCCACATGCCGTCCTTGCCTTTGATAAAGCGGAGATAGCTCCATGGGCAGCCCTGCAGCGCGACGACCTGGCGGAGTTCATCTTCGCTCTCGGCGGTTTCGGCCAGCTTGGGATTCGCGGCGAGGACTTTGCCGGCGTGCCACGCACCGAGCGTGTTGTCCAAGAGGAAGTCCACCATGTAGTCCTCGGTGAAGAGCTGGGTGACGGCCGGGAGTTCATCCGCGCCAATCTTGTTGCCCGAGGCATTGACCTCGTCTTTGCGGTCTGCCTGCCAGAATTGATAAACCCAGCCGAGACTATCGGAGGCGACGAACACGTCCCGGGGCAGGTCGTTGAGCACGTCCTCCAATTCCGAGCGTGTCTCCGGAGGGAGTGCGACCTCCAACACCGGGTCGCCGCGTCGGAATATCTCCGGGAGCATGGCCTCGGCATAGGCGCAGGCGACGGGTATCCAATCCTTGCCCTGCTCGCGGGCGAGTTCGCGACATTCGTCCATGCTCATCGCTTGGCCTGACTGCGGTTCAATCAGCAGGTCGTTCTCAGCGAGGTAGCGGGCAAATAGCATCCGGTGCCAGTGCTCGTAGGCAACCTCGCCGGTGAGGCGGGTGATAGTCTGGGTGCCACGCTGGGCATCGTGGTCGTCTCCTAACTGTCGGCCATGTGCGCGGAGGCGATTGCGCAGACGGACCTGCGCTGGCGTCAGGCTGCCCCAGGGCTCGTGATGCGCGACGGCGAGCAGGTCGAGCGCCTTGCCCGCACCCGTCTCCGCCGCACGCCGCGCCTGTTTGACGGCGTTTTCGAGGTCCTTGCGAAGATTGGAAGCGAGGGAGGGCATGGGGTGCGGATTATTTCTTGCGGGGAAGAGGGGAAGTGACGGTCCTATTCAGCATTCACTCCGCCGGCGATAGCATCGCCAGCCCGACGCCCTGTGAAAGCGGGGCGTTTCTTTTTGATAGGTTTCGAGGTGAACCGACTCTGACCTCGACCCTGTCCATGACTCTGACCTGTCCCGCGCCGACAGCCCGGGGGAGGAACCATTGCTTGAGACGCGCGATGCTCCGCAGTCAATATCCCATCGGTACGATGCCGAAAACGTGACATCGACAGCCCGTTTTGCTGGGCCTGGGCACCGGATGACTGGTGCAGGCATGAGCCATTTATGAGCCATTAAATCCTCCTTCGTTTCGTGAGCCCTTTGCGCCGGAGCGTTGAGGAGGGCGGTGTCGGGTTTGTCGGGTTCTTGGCGGGTTTGATGCCTGGCGCATTTGGCGCATTCATGGCGCGTTTCTTTTTGGGAGAAACCTGATTGTCCGATGGCGCGTTTGGCGCGTTCACGGCGCGTTTCCCGGCCAGGACGTAAACCGATCCACGGCCTGAACCGACAAGACGCAAGATGCCCGCTTCAACTAGCGCAGACAGCTCGCGAAGCGCCGTTCGCCGCGACCCGCCAGCCAACTTCTGAAACTCGGCGTTGGTGATGCGACCAGCGGACTTGAGATGAGCCAGGGTCTTCAATTGCCGCTCGTTGAGGTTCAGCCCGCCCAACACCGATGCCGTCAGCCAATCACGCCAGACGGTGGTGACGAACTCCCCGCCGCGTTGCTCAAAATCTGGCTCAGGCAGCGCGTGGGCGGCGGACTCACGGATCATCATGAGGGTGCCGGTGCCGAATTTCTCGATGTAGCGGGTGAGGAAGAGCGCCTCGGCGATCCGGGGATTGTGCGCGATGGAGCGGTGCGGGTGGCGGAGCCGCTCCGGGGTGAGTGGTGGGGGCAGCAGGCCGGGGTTCCAAATTTCGACCCGGTCGGCAAAGACGGAGACCTGCACGGCCGCTGCCGAGGTGTAATCGCGGTGTGCAATGGCGTTGACGATGGCCTCGCTGATGACGTCAGGCGGGATCTCGAAAGTTACGGGGGCCTGGTTACTCAACGCCCGCGTGCCCACGCCGCGGTTGAGCACACCGAGGGCAAAGTTCGTCGCGCGGTCCACCTGTTCAAAGAGCGGACCTTTGAAAATCTGATAATACGGCACGGGCCGCTGAATCTCGGTGCCGTGGAAATGCATGCAGCGCACCTCGGCCGCCGGGGTAAAGCGCTGCGGCTGGCGCCCGAAAAGCAGCAGGGCGGCCTGCGTGGGCTGGTGGTCGCATAGCAAATTCAAATGCATCAGCACCGTGGCGAGCGGAGCATCTACAGGGAGCGGAAACTGGCGTTCCGCGCGCGCACGGCGCACGAAGGCGATCACCGCTTCGGCGTCAATGTCGTCGAGCGTGGCACCGGGTGCGGGGCGGTCCTCGAACGGCCGGCTCTGGATGGTGCCGCGGCCATCGAGAAATTCCACGAGGCTGGCATAGAGCGCGGCCGTCAGTTCCGGAATGCGGCCAAACCGGCGGCGGATGAGCTGGCCGCCCGCCTTGCGGATGAGGGCGCGCATCTTGGGCTGACGCGCCTTGTCGTCCGTGCCTTTCACGAAAATCAGCCGGGTTTTCCCCTCCACGGAGGCCCGGTCAAACTCTTGCTCGGTCGGCGACACCCCGGCGGCATCCTCGAAGCCGTATTCGTTTCCGAACAGGCCGCAGTAGATGGCGCACCGGTCAACTTCCGCCAGATACACCTGGTCGGCCCGGCGGTCGGACGCAGGAGTGTCCTCAAATAAAAACACCTCGAAAAAACGACTGAGCAGCGGATCGTTGTGAACATACTCCTTCAGCGCGCGACGCTCCGCCGCGAGTTCCTTCTGCACGGAACTGACGAAAATAAGGGATTTGGAGGAGGTGGACATCGAAAGAGGATTTTCAGGAAATCACGACGGGGCCGCTCTTGATTCGGTCGAGAAGCGTCTTCTCCTGGCCGGCCAGCCATTGCTTCACATCTTTTTCTGTGTGGAGCACGACGCTGCTGAGGTGGACATGCTGGACCTTGGGCTCCAGCAGCTCGGCGGCCTCCCTGGCAGCCTGCGCGAATCGGCCGGGGAGCGCGGCGATCTTGTCGTGCCACCACGAGAGCGGAGTCATCTCAAGCGTGGAGAGGAGCTTCTCGTCCGTGGAAACGTCGGGCGTGGCCGGTCTCGAAAGCCCTGTGCCAGAGAGGATGCGGGTGCGATCGGCTGCGTCGATCCGCTGCCAGACATCGGACGCTTCAAGTTGGGCGAGATCATGCGCGTATGCCGACTCGAAGCTTCGATGGGCTTTCTGCACACCGCCGCGAAATAAATCAGCCAACGTGCGGCGAAGCGGCGACACGGCATCCTGGGGCTGGAGCAGGGAGCGTTGGGCACGGATGGCCTCGATCTGCTCGCAGCACTCCTTGGCTTCGGGCAGCCCGGAGGATTGTCCGGCCATGCGCACGATCAGATTCCACGAGGGAAGCCGCTCGGCGGCGAGGTCACGCGCCGCTGTCCAATGTTTGATATTGGTTTCGAGCTGAGTCGCCGCAGCCCGGATCACCGTCAACTGCTGGTTGCCGGCAAGGCGTTGCATGTCCTCAATGGAAGTGAGACTGGAAACGGCGGGCAGCGGGGCTTCGCCACCGGCGGCGCTGGCGAGCGCAACAAGGGCTTGGAGGAATTCACCCGCCTTGGCAGCCTCTTCCCCTCCCTTACAGGTGACACTGGCCTGACCGAACAGCTTTCGGAGGGCGAGACGGTCTTGGACTGAGAGCGTGGCTTGCTCCACCCGGAACGACGATTTTTGAATCTTGTTCTGGTCCAATTGACCCAACGCGACCGGTGCGCCGTTGAGGGTGACGCTAAGATGCTGGGAGCGATGCAGCGCGATGAGCGCGGCATCAATGGCATCGCGCGGCCAGCCAAACGGACTGGCTTGAAGGGCCTTTCGAACCTCGGTGCCGGTCTTGCCAGAGCCGATGGTGGCGATGACCTGCTGGCACACAGGGTGCTTCTCGGTGGCATCAGTATGGCCAGCGGGCTGAAACGGATGGTCTGCGCCGTCGCGGGCACGCTTGAGCACGACCTCCCAGGCGTTCGAGTCGCCCTCTTTGAAGCGGGGAAAGAGCCGGATCAGGGACTCGTCGGCGGCGTCGCGAATCTTGTCTTCCAAGGCCAGCCGGATGACCTCGCTGCCGCCGCCCTGAAATACCTTGGCGTTGGCCACGATATCGCGGACCAGCCGGTCGCGGGCGCTGGCGGCGTTGGCCTTGCGGCTCTCCATGCTCTGCCGCGCTTCTTGACCTTCGGGGGTGGAGGGAAGCCCGCGCGTGTCCAGCGTTTGTTGGGCGGCGTCGGCCTCAACGACAAGGCGCCGCAGGTCTTCGGCGGATTGATGCGGCACGAACACGGAGAGCAAAGGACTCTCCGCGCCGATGGAGCGAGTGGCCTCGACCACTTCTTTTTCAGCACATGACCAGCCGTCGCGAACCCATACGGTAACACTGGCACCGTCACCGGCAGGGGTGGTGGCATCACGGTTGATGACAAGGCTGCGGGACTCCTTGCTCAGTCCCTGGGTTTTCTTGACCGTGCGGATGATGCGTTCCGCCTCGCCATAGAGCAGTTCGTCGCGGCGGAACTGGATGGTGGCGTCGTCATTGTTGAGCTTGGTCTGGCGGTTCCGGAACTCACGATCCCACTCGCTGCCCTCGCGGGTTTGCAGGCGATACTCGTCGCCGACGGTCATGAGGACGCCCTTGGCGGCGAGATTTTTCAGCGCAGCCTCGACCTCGGAACGCAGCTTGCCGTTATCCGCGGCCAGATCGTCAACGAGCAGGTCGGCAATGTGGTCCTTGTTCGCGCGGACACCTGTATCTAGGCCGTCATCGCGTTTCAGTTTGCCGATGAGAAAAACCAGTCCACAGATCCGGCGCGAGAGCTGGCCCTCCTCCTTGCCGACCTTGATGATGCGCTCGTTGCTCTCACGGAGCAGCACTCCGGTGTTTACGAGATTTGGGGCGATCGATTCGAACAGCTCGTCGGCAGGAACAACCGCGCCGACGTCGCGGGTGGAGACTTTAGCTACAGCACTATGAATAATGCTGAGCTGCGAGCGGAGCTGGCTCTGCGTGCCGGCTGCGTCCACCTGTCGGAAGCAGTGCTCCCAGAAACGGCGGCGAACGGGCAGCAGCGGATAATCCTCCACGATAGTCGCACGGTCTTCAGTGCGCTCGGCAAGGCGGGTGCCTTGAAGGTGGCGGGAAACTTCGCCCGCATGGGTATCAAGCGTGCGGCGAACCTCGGGAACGCCGGTGGGCTTTTTCTGCAGCAGCACCTTCCGGGTGACTGTCTCGACTTCGACATCGGAAAGCGGTACCCGAATCGTGAAACGGTCGAGGAGCTTGTGCAGTAGCGGGACATCAGTGAGCGCACTCTGGCCGGCTCCGACAATGATCACATGGCTGTCGAGTTGCTTGGAAACAGCCTCGGCAACCTCGGTGACCAGGGTGGAACGGGTGTTGGAGTCACCGATGTATTGCTGAACCTCGTCGAGAATCAGAATGGTGCACGGAATGCGGCCGTTTTTCCCGACGCGCCGCAACGCCTCCTTGGCGGTTTGGATGAATGCCTCCGTAGTGATGTCGGTGGATTGGGGCGGAAACTGCGCCCGGAGGCTCTTGTGCACCTCGGCTTCGGATGCCGCGAATTTGGGGTCGCACTCCAGGACGGCGCGAGCAAGCGAACCACTGACATAAAGATTGTTGAGCTCCCCCACGAAATTCTTGCCTGCCGCCGTGATGCTCTTCTGCACACGTTCGTACCATCCCTGCGAGTCCAGCCAGAGGCAGAATCGAGCTTGGGGATATAGTCCCGGGAGACCGGTCGCCTTGAGCAAAATGGAAAGGATGGTGAGGCGCACGTTTTCGGTGGTGCCGCTGGGCAAGGCCCCAGCCGCGGCGAGCAGGCCGCCGGCGCGTTTACCGGCGGTTTCCAATTCGCGCAGGAGCGCGCGGAGATCTTCCGGAATGTGCGGCACCAGACTACGGGCGGTCGCGCCGTCATCGAAAGTCGTGTCCTGCCAAAGACTGGCCGCCATCTTCAGGGCGTGGGACTTGCCGCTACCGTAGAATCCGCTGACCCAGACGCCTTTTTGGCTGGTGCGTCCAATGTTCTCCAGGAACGAACGGAGGATGCGCATCAGTCCGTCGGAAAACTGCCCTTCACATACGAAAGTGGAGAGCTCGCCGCGGAGTTCTTCCCGAGCCTTGGGGTCGGAATCATCCGAGATGCGTGCCTGCCCTTGATTGATTAGGGGGTATTCAGCCGGGTCGCGGAGCAGGATGTCATGGATTTTCATGGAGTAAATTCGTCGGAGTAGTGGGTGATAGGGATGGCGAGGTAGTTCCACCCGTCACGAGCGTCCAACAGGCGGTAATTATTGTGTTCATACTGGCCGGGGAAGAACACGAGAAGGCGGCCCCGAATGTCGCGGTCCACCTTGCGAACGATCTCGGAAAAACGGGCCAATCCGAAAAGGGTGGCGACCCCCGTGACGGCGACGACGGTGTTCTCCGTCACGGTCGGGGCGGTCAACGCACGTCGCAGTTCAGCGGCCACGAAATCAGGAAACTCAGAATCGAGTTTGAGGCTGAGGTCTTCCGGCTGCGCGAAGTAGGCGTCGCGGTATTCATCACCAGCCATCCAAGAAGGGAAGGCTGCGGCCAGGTCGATTTCGTGCCAGGTGTGGCCTACCTCAAGGGTGGCAGTTTCGAACAGCACCTTGCGAGCGCGCAAAGTCCGCTCCAGTTCCATTTCGTATACGACCATGATAACGCGTTGAGCCCCTGACACGGTGCGCTGCCAAGGGGTCGAGATGTGCCGCGAGTAACGCTCGGCAAGCTCTTCGATGCGTGACATTTTATTTTGAGGAAGGGGCGAAGCTGGGGTCGAGTCGATCCAACTGGAGGTCGATGATCTTGTCGGAGATACGGAGGTCGAGCAGGCCGGCGCGCTTGGCTTCAAGGGCGAGGCTGCGGGCAATAGCCGGGTCCACATCCAAGACCCGCATCCACGGGCTGCTGAACAGAGCCTCACCCCGGAAACCGGCAACGGCTCCGACGGCCACCGCCATCGTAACCGACACGTAGTGGGGCTTGATCTGCTGACGCTGCTTGAAAGTGCGGCCCTGAAGGTGGCCGGCCTGAGCCCATGAGCTTGCGCAGTTTCGGACTACCTTTGCGAGGATACTGTCGTTGAGTCGGCCTTCAGTGCATGTCCGCAAGGCGGTCTCAGCATCAGTCCGAGAGAACTCGTCTCCGACCTTCAGACTCAGGACGGCGGGGGCTGTGCAGCGCAGAAGCGGGTCTCTAGCCAGAGCAACCAAGACGGCGAGCTGAGGCTGCGAACCAACATCCATCGGCCAAAGCCGACGGAGCACCCGAAAGAGGGTGACCCGAGGGTCGAGCGAGTAGAGCTCGGAAAGCCGCTGGAACGAAAGCCGGCGGGTGGAAGAAGTCTGTTTCCCAAGGCAGTTGTCGTTAACCACGCTGCTTTTGTAGCCCTCCCGGTCCGAGCTGCTAGCGGTGTGTTCGAGGGCAGACCGAAGCTCGGACAGCATCAGGGTGCGACAACTATGCGTGCCAACGGCCCCAAAGCGGAAGCCCGCCTGGACTTGGGCTGATTCATGGGAATTGGAGCTAAAAAAGCTGTTCGAGCTGAAAAGGGTCCTCATACGCCGGCAAGTTTGCCGGCGGACATGCAATAATGTCAAGGATTTTCCATCCGCTAAGGCATTAGAACAAAGTTAGCTCTGAACTAATTTTATGTAGTTTTTTGTAAGGTGTTAACAAAATATCATGTCCTGGTTTAACCCAATACCTTCTCAGCTGATTGGAAACATTATTGTCCTCAACGGGATATCCTTCCACGTCACCAAGGCATTCCGTAAGTATCCCACTAATATAAGCGCATTTAAGCATGTTTACAGTGGCACGATCCCCTGCTTTCACCCAGAGCCATAGATTGCGCGATTGGTACAGAAATGTGGCCAATACTACCTGTGGCTTGGACACATGTGGGCCAAGAAGGGCTCAATCGAGAGGGTCTGGCGGCTCAATCGACGGGGTCCGGCCGCTGAACGTTGATTTTTGACACGCACTGCTGGTAAAAGCGACAGCGAGTCGCAACCTTACGCGTTCTAAAACTCGATTCGTGCGCCGCCCGTGGTTTTCGGCGTGCGCTTTCCTACCGGGGAGAATTTCAGCTCCAAGCGCCTCGATATTTCGCCTGGGCGATTTATTCCGCCCGGGCTGTGCATGAAGGACGCTCGATTGAAATATACTATTTCTCAGTAAGGAGCGGGACCGCCGCCTGGCGCTGGATCTCTCCGCACGCGTTCGGGTTTGATGGTCATCGGTGGCACGTCCGAGCATGGTGCCACGACGACGGGGCGTATAAAGATTTCGTGCTCGGCCGAATCAACCGTGTGAAGGGCAGCCAACCGAACCCCGAACACCTACCGAGCGACAAGGATTGGAACACCTGGGTCACGGTGCGATTAAAACCGCATCAAACTCTGAATCTAATGCAGCACAAAGCACTGGAGGCGGACTACGCGATGCGTGGAGGTATTGCCTCTGTGCGCGTGCGAAAAGCCATGCTGATTTACACCTTGGCACAGCTCCAGATTGAGCGAAACGACGAGGTCGTTTCTCCGCGTCTTCAGCTATTGCCTGACTAGCGTTTCAATCCGTCCGCCCCGTTCTGTCTCAATTACGATTTCTGCGACTCAAGCCGATCGCGCGTCTTTGCGATTTCGTCCGCCAGCAGTTTCTCCCTCGGCAACGCGAGCTTGTATTCCCGCGTGAGCACTTGGTTCGGCAATCCTTCCAGCGCATATTTCGCGAGCGCATCGTTGGGCTTGGAACAGAGGATCAGTCCGACCGGCGGATTTTCTCCCTCCCGCGTCCAATGCGATTTCGTTTATGTGGCGTCGGGAATTATGTGGAGTTGCGGTCATCCTTGGAGTCAAGACGGCCGCAGTTCTCCACATTACTTCTACAGGCGGCGAAGCCAACGCGAGAACTCGCTGCCATCGAGCCGAACGCGGCCGGCCGCTGGCGCGCCCAACGTGTCGGGGAAGACCTGTGCAAGCGCCTGACGTTTTAGATCCATGTCAGCCCTTGCGTAGCGCATTGTTGTCGCGAGGTTCGCGTGGCCCAACCATTGGCTTATCATCGCGAAATCGACTCCGGCTTTCAGGAGGAACACGGCGGTCGTGTGTCGAAGCGAATGCGGGTGGATCGCTTTCCCTGCACCAGATCCGCCGCCGCCAAGTCGACACGGTAGATATTTGCGCAGAAGATAACGCACGCCATACCGTGTGAGCGGTTCGCCGTGGCGGTTCAGAAACAATCTGACCTCGGCTGGATCGGGACCGATTCGATCGGCAGCTAACTCTTGAAGGAGCTTCGCCGTGCGTGGCCAGATTGGACACACACGTTCCGTGTTTCCCTTCCCGATGAAACGGACCTGATGCGGTGGGACGAACCGCACGTCTTGCACTTTGAGGTTTAGGGCCTCTTGGACGCGTGCGCCGGTATTGAACATGAGCGCGAACAATGCGTAGTCGCGCCGCCCAGAGGGCGAGGATTGATTGATGCTCTTCAAGAGTGCCTCGACTTCGCTCGAATCCAGATAGTCGATGGGCGCCTTCTTTGTCCCGCGCTTGAACGGAATTGCGAGGACGCCTTGGAGCGTGGCCATGTGCTCGGGATGGTAGCCGATCAGAAATCGGGCAAACGTGTGAATCGCCGCGAGGCGGACGTTGCGCGTGGCAATCGCATTGTGCCGCTCGTGCTCCAGGTGGCGGAGAAATCGGAGCACCCTGTCCGACGTGAAATCAGACACCTTCAGCGTCTCGATCCGGGAGCCGCCATCCCGCGCCATGTGGCGCAGGAGAAGGAGCATCGTGTCGCGGTAGCTACGAATGGTGTGTAGACTGGTGCCACGTTGCACGGGCAGGTAGTCTTGAAAGAAGAGATAGATGGAGCGAGCGAGGTCGGTAGCGGTTTTGGGCTTCATTGGGCACCTCCTTCCAACAACTCGCCGAAACGCGCCTCGAACCGCTTGCTCGCCAGGTCGCGCAACGTCGGAACCCAACGCAGATAGTAGGCGGACGACTCAATTGAAACGTGCCCCATGAAAAGCGAAAGCTTGGGGAGGCTCGATTGAACATCATGATTCTTCCGATACCACCGAATCAGCGCCTGAATCGCGAACGTGTGCCGGAGATCGTGAACGCGCGGGATGCGTCCATTGGCATCTCGCACTTCCGCCAAAACGAACAGTCGATGGATTACTTCCCACATGCCGGGGAGACCGTAGGCTTTGGGTCCGCTGCGCCGATGGGTGCAGAGCAGCGGCGTTTCGGGCTCGGACGAAAATGCGCGGCTGCGTTGGCGAAGATAACGGCGAAGCTCGCGGCTCGCGCTTGGCGACAACGGCACGAGGCGAGACTTGTGGAATTTTGATTCCCGAATGCGAAGCACGGTCCCGTTATCCTCGACGTCACCCAGCCGAAGCCGGATCAACTCACCAAGGCGCAAGCCCGCGGTATAAAGAAGGATCACCGCTATGCGATTTATCGGTCCGCGCAGCGGTGATGCTGGAGATGGCGTCAGACCGGAGGTAATGTCCAACATCCGGGCGATTTGATCGGGCTCCATGATAACTGGCGTGATGTAGGGCCGTGGTCGTCCCCGGACCTCCGGCGGAACAAAGCAATTGGGTTCGGCACGGCGCCGATAAAGACAGAATCGCCGGACGAGTTGATGCCACGCGTGGCGTGTGTTGGGATGGCAGCGAGCCAGATCGTGCATCCAACCCTGAAACGCATCAGCATTGAGATCATCATCGCCGCGCCTCCGAAGATGGGTCAGGAGACGCCGGAATAAGAAAGCTTCGCCGCGGTAACGTCGTCCCAACGCTCGCTTGTGCTTTAGAAAACACGCCACTGCGCGGGCTAACCGCGACGATTTTGCGCGTGCGCTCATTTTGCACCTCCTACGGCTTGCGAGTTGAGCGGGACGGGAAGAGCAACCTCACGGAGCATGTCGGTCTGAAGCCTCAGATAAATGGATGTGCTCGCGATGTTGCCGTGGCCCATCAAATCACCGATAGCCTTTACACCGACGCCTCGTGCGAAAAGCCGCATCGCGAACGAATGACGCAGCGAGTAGGCCGAACCCTCGATCGGTAATCTACTTTGCCGCACGCGATACTTGAACAACTGACTGATATCCGCCTTTTGCATGGGGCCGAACGGCGCACGTCCGTGCTGAAAGAGCCGCTGATGCGCGGACGCGGGCCGAGGCTGCCGGAGATACCGCGCCAGCAGCCGCAGCGTTTTCTTCTGCACCGGCAGCTGCAGCCACGAATGAGTTTTCGTCTGCTCGACCAGCAATGTGCCTCCGTGCCAGTCGACCGACTCCATCGTGAGACGGGCAACCTCGCCGTTCCGCAGCCCATAGTGCGCCATCAAATGCAGGATCGTGAAATCGCGCCAGCCAGTGCGGCTGGTGCGATCAATCGAGCGGAGCAGTCGTTGGATCAGAGCCCACTTGATCGCGCGTGGCGGCAGCTCCTCGCGAAACAACTGTGGGAGCTCGATCGAATCGAGACGTGCGGTGATTAGCCTCGCATCGAAACAATAGCGCAAAAACACGCGCAGAATCTCGATCGTGTGATGCAGGCTCCGGCGAACGACCTTCGTGGATCGGCGCTGGACATACTCCTCGATCGCGTCAGCAGTGAGCCTTTGGATTGGGTTAC
>JBAZHQ010000077.1:0-13773 GCA_041652235.1 Opitutaceae bacterium
TTGCCGCGGAAGCGGTGGCGGAGTATGGGGCGTCTCAAATCATGACTCAATTTACGGCACAGGCGACTCCTCCGACCTTTATGCCAACAGGCGGGAATCCCTTGGTATTGCCGCCGACTTCTTTCTTCTCGAATGGCGTCAATTCAGCTCCTCTTTCCACAACCAATCCCACAGGGCTGGAGGTGATTGGAGGGCCTGTGTTATCGGTTCCTACCACTGGACTTGCCTTTATCGATCCCAGCGATCCCAACAATCAGTATGATCCTTTGCAGGGACTATGGGTCTTCCGAAAGGACATCAGAGTCTTGGCACAGGCAACGGTGACCCCTCCGGCTGGCATGGGTGCCCCTGTCACGGCATACGTCCAGGAAACAGTAACGGTGCGCGGCGCTCCTTTGTTTGCCCACGCGATCTTCTATGCCGTTGACGATCTTGAGATATTTCCCGGTCCTCAAATGGATATTTATGGACCGGTGCATTCCAATAAAGACCTTTATGTAAGCAATCAGAGCAGTGCCACCGGACTGATCTTTCACGATACAGTAACTACTGCCGGCAGCGTATTTCATGCGTGGAAAGATGCCTCTAACTCCTCCTGGGGCACGGGTAATGAGACATTGGGGCAAAATCCCGTAAAATTCTTATCGGCCTCCGGGACTACACAGACGAATATGAATCGGACAGGCACTGCAGCAGGTTGGATGGATAGCACCACGGGCCTAAGTAACGGAGTAAGTGGTGGCACCACTTTGCATAACTTGGAAACCACTTCTGTCACATCCACTTTCCGTCAGCAAGCAACCCAACTCTGGGGCGGGCATCTGCAAACCGCAGCCATGGGCGTATCAAAATATAACCCCATTGCTTTTGATGAAGTCATTGGTGTCAATGCCACCACTGGAGAAAACGTCACTGCCGAACCACATTTTATAGTAGATCCCCCGAACCCTCCTGCCACCACCGACCCTTACTATGAGGCGAAGCATGAGATTGAATTGCAGAAATTCTCGACGCAGGCGGCATTGTATATAAAAGTAATTATGGACGACCCAGCTCCTGGTGCGACTCCCATTACCAATACTCCGGAAATATATGGACCTTCGTCCACGACGGGAACCGGTCCCAATGGATATGTCCTATTAAAAAACCCAACGAATTCTACAACTCCGCTTATTTCAGTCGAACCGTATGCGGCAACCCTGACTGCTGTAGGAGCAAAAATCACTTCGGGCGCGAACAATGGGAAGTACCCCATTACCAGGACTCCTTACAATGCAGCGGGCGCAGGTACTCCTGTTGTGACCTATTCTTCGACCTTGCCTACAGCGGCAAAAGGCGGCAATATAACAGCGGGAAGTAGTGATCTGGCCGTTACCTCCGGTATGTATGATCAGCGTCGTGGAAAGGGCGTAGATTTGGTGGAGATCGATATAACGCAGTTGCGGGCAGCTGTAACCAATATAATTAATTCCACTAATAATCAGAATACTATACGTAATCCCGATGACACGATTTTTACAGGATGGAATGGAGGAGTGTATGTGGAAGTAAATGATCCATCGACTCGAGGAAACACCCACGATCAAGCCTCAAGCGTGCGTTTGATTAATGGCTCCGTCACCTCGGGTAGCAGTTTGATCCCGGAGTATGGACCGGGCGGCAAAGGCTTGACGATCGCCACCAATGCCCCCCTTTACATAAAGGGTAATTTCAACGCCGATGGCACCGTAGCAGCCAATTCCCCGACGACACCCGATGATTTTGCCACGGGAGCCACAGTCGATAATACCAAGGAAAGTCCTGTATGTATAGCTGCAGATGCGATTACCATACTATCCTCTTCATTTGCCGATAATACATCAGCAGATTCAAATAAGCCAAATGCAGGCGGCAATACGGAAATCGCAGCGGCTTTCTTGACGGGTAATGTTCCAACTCATTACGATAGCAGTGTAAAAAATAGCGGTGGAGCCCACAATCTCCCGCGGTTTTTGGAGAACTGGAGCGGCAAAACAGTTGCCATACGCGGGTCGCTGGTGGCGATGTTTACAAGCAAAATTTCCGATGAACCATTCTCGGGAGCTTATTATGGAGCGCCCAACCGCGCCTGGGGCTTTGACCTTCTTTTCAAGAATGGCAAATTCCCTCCTTTAACCCCAAGAGTATATTCTTTCCGTCGTACATCGTTCTCGCTGCTTACTCCGGCGCAATATGCGGCGGCAAAGACCGCAATGTGGCCTTGAGCGACAGTACGCGGTCGCACCCGGCTTATCAGCATTAACTCCCCATACAATTGCCACGATAAACATAACGCGGCGGAGCCGCAACCAAAAAGGCTATAAGATGTAAGTTTTAAGCTTTAAATTCAGTCAGGTCTTGGTTGTCGGCGATCAGCTTTCGGCTATCGGGAATAAACAATATGTCTATACTGGCGTTCTGAAAATCCTCTAAACCCGAGATGACCTGAGAATACTGTAGTACAAAAACAAAGACATATAGGAATTGGATCAATCACTCGGCAGGTGAATGATCTGAAAGCTCCTTAGATTCATTAACCTCCTTGTATTGTGCTTATTGTCTGACTATCTAGAGACTGTCCCAAGTTCCCCAATTTTTGAAAATCGGGAGGTTTTACGGGTAAAGAGAACCAGAAAATGCTAAAAAACCGTGGATGTCAGATTTTATAATAAAGCGATTTTGCTGAAATGGCCAAAAAACGTTCATTATGGCGTGCGAGAAAGCTAGCAAGTTACTACGAACAAAAGGAATGCGAACTTGGGACAGGCTCTAGAATAATTCCAGCGTTTCCGACTGGAAACGGGCAAAACGTGTTTTGCGGCCTTGGCTGCAAAGAAACTAAGAAACAAAGATCAGGATCCTTTGATTCTTCGTTTCTTGGCAGTAAAATTTCCTCCGCGAACTCCGCGCCTCCGCGGTGAAAACTCATCAACCCTTGGTTAGTATTAAGAAGCAGGCTTTAACGGGGTTGGCGTGGAGCCCGGGATTCCTGGGCGAAGAGGGCTGCGGCCTGGGTGCGGCGGGTGACGTGCAGCTTCTCGAAGACGGTGGTGAGGTAATTTTTCACCGTCTTTTCGGAGAGATTCAGTTCAGAGGCCACTTCCTTGTTGGTGCGGCCATCGGCGATGAGGGAAAGAACGCGGCGCTCCTGCGGGGAGAGACTGGAGAGCGCATCGTGGTGCGCGGTCGCACCGGATTTCATGAGGCCGATGATGCGCGCAGTGATGGCAGGATCGAGGATCGATTTTCCCGCCGCCACGTCCTGGATCGCCTGGATGAGACCCTGGCCGTTGATCTCCTTGAGGAGGTAGCCATGGGCGCCGGCGCGGATGGCTTCGTCCACTAGGGCGTCGTCGGCGACTGAAGTGAGAATCAGGATACGGCTGTCGAGCTGTTTTCTTACGATGGCGCGGCAGGCGTCGAAACCGGTGCCGTCCGGCAGGCGTATGTCGAGCAGCACCACGTCCGGGGTCAATTTCACGGCGGCGGCGATGCCATCGGCGACCGACCCCGCTTCGCCGACCACGTGGATCCTGGGTGAGGCACCCAGGAGTGCGCGCAATCCCATGCGAACGACCTCGCTGTCTTCCACAATCAGTACGCGTACTTTTGGGGCATCGGGCATCGGTAGCTCAGGTTGATTCCTGGAGCGGGGCGGGCAAGTCCAGACGGATGACGGTGCCCTCGCCGGGTTTGGAGCTGAGTGCCCATTTCCCGGAGAGCTGGGCGATGCGCGCCTCCATATTTGGAAGGCCATGGCCTTCGGGGCGGCGGTACGAAGCATCGAAGCCTTTCCCATTGTCGCGGATGACGAGGACAATGGTCTCATCAGCCAGTCCGAGGTAGATGGCGATGGCGGTCGCTTCGCCGTGGCGAAGGCTGTTGCTGATGGCTTCCCGGGTGATTTGAAGGATGGCGCGGGCTTGGTCGAGGGAGAGGGTGGAGGCCGCCTGGTCGTCGATGCGCAGGTCAAAACTCACGTCGCGCTGGGCACGGAGTTCGTCGGCGAGCGTCGAAAGGGCCTGTTTGAAGCCCGAGCGTTGGAGCGCTTCGGGTTTCAATGCATTGATGTAACCCCTCACTTCGCGGATGGTGGCATTGAGCAGATCGATCGTCTGGCTGATCCGCTGAGACGCCTCCTCCGGGGCGGCGGCGATCCGGGAACGGGCGGCTTCGAGGGTGAGTCCCGCGGAATACAGGGATTGGATAATGCCGTCGTGCAGATCCCGTCCAAGCTGGATTTTCTCATCAAGGGCCTTGCTGAGGAGTTGCTGGTTGAACTCCAGGTCCTGCTCGGTGCGCGTGCGCACCGCACGCTCGCTTTCCAGGAGGTATTCGCGCTCCACCGAGGATTTCGCGAGCTGTTCAAGACTGCGCATATCGCGGCTGGCGGAGCCGAGGGAGCTGTTGTCGGATTCCCGGGTGTCGCGGCGGAGAAACCAGGCAAGGCTGGCCACAAAGATGACGGCGAGCAGGACAAGAGCCAGGGTGCGCAAGGACGCCACGATGCGCTCGTGGGCCAGTAATAGTTTGCTCGCCGAGGGGAGCGGGGCGGTCGCCCTGAGGGTCAAAGGCGCGGTCCCCGCCGGGGTCCGCTCGGGAGATACCTGATAGTCGATGACGAGGGAGTCGCTCGATCGGGCCGGAGTGCCGGGAGACAGCTCAACCCGCGCGCCGAGGAGTTTGCCGATGGTTTCGAAGTCCTCGGAGTTCCATTCGGAAGGCGTCCGGGCGATGAGACGGGTGGTTTCCGCAAGCCGCACCTGGAGGGATGTGGAAGCCTCCGCCTGGATACGGCGCGTTTCGTGGCGCAACCAGGCCCGTGAGGACAGCACTGCGCCCAGGAAAAACAGCAGCAGGAGAAAGGCTAGGCCCAGATAGCGAGCGAGGGAGTTCATTTCCGGACAGCGCGGCAGGGCGCTGTGGAAAGGCTGCTGGGGTGGCGGGCCGGCGTCAAGGCGGAGGCCGGAGGTCGGAAGCCAGAAGCCAGAGGCCAGAGGCCAGAGGACAGAGGACAGAGGACAGAGGACAGAAGAAGCACGGCTAGAGTCCTTGAGCACGCGAACCTTGAGTAATCAAGACAAAGTCCGAAATTCCAGAGATGAACTGCAAAGAAGCTAAGAATCCAAGAGCAAGCCGGAAGGATTGGGAGTGGTGGTCCAATTACTCAATCCGATCTTCGCTTCTTTGTTTCTTTGTGTTCAACATGTCTCATCGGGTTGGGGCGTGGTTCCGTAAGAGATGGACCTAACGGAGGCCGACGTCTCTGCGAATGAGTGCTAGGCGGCGGACCTATATCTTCGTTACATCGGTGCCATAGGCCTGCTTTATCCAGCGGCGATAATCGGCGGGACTGAAGGGAGGGTTGCCCGCGAGATAGTGGTTGCGGCCCCTGATTTTGCCATCATCCGATTTCCAGTCGATGACCAGGAATCGCTGGTGTTTGCGGAAGTAGGGCAGGGTTCCGAGGACCGTGACCGCATCGGCGGCCGCGATGCGCCGCCCCTTCACCAAGGGTTTGGCGACACCGAGTTCGCGGACAACAAAGTTCAGCGCAACCGGGGTGCGGGTGTCATTGCATGCGACGAGATCATGGATCCAGCCTTTCGCCTCGCGGACCATGGCGATGACCGGTTGCTGGGCGCGGCGTATGAAATCGAACGCGAGTTTCTTTTCGAAGTAGTAATCCACGACGGCGTCTGAGAATTGCGGCCAGCCATCGATGAGATTCCACCAGATCAGCCCCGTGCGGCGCCACTTGGCTCCGCGGAAGAGCTCGATGAAGAACTTGTTCGCCTCAGCCTGCACGCTTTGGCTTTGCCAGGCGAAGTCAGCGAGGTTGTCGGCAATCTTGCCGAACATTTCACCGGCCTGCTTGCTCATCAATTCTATGCGATAGTCCCACGCAGTGATGCCGGGTATCGGCGACGTGCCGTGGAGCAGCCACTCATCGTTGCCCGGCGGCCATAGCTTAGCTTTTGTGATGAAGCGCTTGACCGACTTGACGGACGGGCATGCATGATAGCCAATTTCGCTTACGAAATGGCAGAGCGAGTGGGTATAGTAGGGGCTCTTGAAGAAATCGCGCGGGCCCCACAAGTGGTCCTCGGGCAGGTATCGCCGGTCGGTCAGAAAGGCCTTGCCATCGACACAGGGCGACGACGGCAGGTAGGGGCGGCTTGGATCCTCGTCCGACAATACGCGGGGCAGGACGATGCGGGTGAGGCGGTTGCCCTCGGGCGAGCCGCGCTGGTGCCAGTCATGGGCGAGATCGCATTCATTGTCGCCCGACCACAACGCGAGAGAGGCATGTTGACGCAGGCGGCGCACCACCTTGCGCGCTTCATCCTCTATAATCCGGGCGAGCTCGTCGTTGTGCGGGTAAACCACGCAAGCGAGGGCGAAATCCTGCCACACGAGGATGCCGTTTTCGTCGCAGAAGTCGAAGAACTCGCGGCTTTCGAAGACGTTGCCACCCCAGCAGCGGATCAGATTGCATCCGCATTCCTTTGCGAGTTCCAGTATGCGCGGGATTCTGGCGGCATCGCGGGAATGGTAGGTGTCGGCCGGAACCCAGTTCGTTCCGCGAATGAAGGTGCGCTCACCATTGACGAGGAAGCAAAATTCACCGCTTCCCGACTCATCCGTCACGCTGGTGCGCAGCAGTTGAACCATCCGGATACCGTGGCGGAAAACGGCCCGATCGCATTCGCGATCCCCCTTGATGAGCCGCACGGTGACGTCATAGAGCTCGGGCAAGCCGCGGTCACGGGGCCACCAGCGTTTGGGATTTGCCACCGAGAAGGTGACGCGTCCCGCCTCAAAGACGACAGGGCCGGCGGCCTCAAATCGCGCCTTGCCGCATTTGCCTTCAATCGCAATGCGGTAGCCGGAGATGTTGCCCATAGGCAGGCGCGTGCGGAAGTGCAGGGTCAGATCGGCATTAGATTCGTCGGCTGCCGTAGTCTCCAACCAGACGGTTTCAAGCCGTGCGGCGGGAAGGAATTCCAGGCGGACAGAACGCCAGATGCCACCGGACACGGCTCGCGGCATGATATCCCAACCGAAGGCATGAGGCGGTTTGCGCACATACATGCCTCCATAACCGGGGAGTTGGGCCACAGCCCCGGGAGGATAGTCGTATTTCCGGGCCTCATCGAGTGAGGGCCGGATATGGATAAGCATTTCATTGCTTCCGGAACGGAGTCCTTTTGCAGAAACGACGTGTTCGACAAGGGCATTGGCAGTGGAGCCGATAAGGATGCCGTTCAGGTAGATATCGGCGAAACAGTCGAGACCTTCGAACACGAACACCGGCTCCGTGCCCTTGGGGATCGTGCAATCGAAGCGGCGATAATACCAGACATGCGTCGATTCGAAGCGCTGCAGGGCGACGATATTCATTCCGACGTATGGCTCCTTGATCCGACCATTCGCCAGCAGATCCAGCTCGAAGTTGCCGGGTACCTGGCACGGCAATGCATCCATCCCGCTTTTTTGAACATCGGCGATAGTGCGGAACTCGGCGGGCTGTTCGCTCCAGGCGAACGACCAGGGGCCGTCCAAGGCGAGAGCCTTACGCAACGGATTGAGAGGGGGTGATGATTGGCTGCGGGGCGTGGAGGTTTTCATGCAGAGGGGAGCGTCACTGTTCGATTACCTGAAGATGGGTTTGGACGTAATCCTTGATCGCCGCTTCCAGGGGCATGAACGGCGCCTTATAGCCGGCGGCGCGCAGTTTCGAGGTATCGGCCTGGGTCAGATACTGGTATTTGCCGCGCAGGACCGGGGGCATGTCGATAAAGCGGATATCGGGCTTCCGTCCCATTGCCGCGAACAGGGCGCGGGCAAGATCGAGCCAGGTACGGGCCTGCCCGGTTCCGCAGTTGAACAAGCCGCTTGATTCACGGTGCTCAAGGAAGTGCAGGGTTACCGCGACCGCGTCGCGCACATAGACAAAATCGCGCTTCTGCTCGCCATCCGCGAAGTCGGGCCGGTCGGACTTGAACAGCTCGATCCAACCGCGGGCGAGGATCTGGCCGTATGCCTTGTGGACCAGCGAGCGCATGTCGGCCTTGTGGTCCTCAAACGGACCGTAAACGTTGAAGTATTTTAACCCGGCGATCTTGTCGAACAGGCCGTTGCGCTGCGCCCAGAGATCGAAGAGGTGCTTCGAGTAGCCGTACATGTTGAGCGGCTTGAGCTCGGACAGCTTGCTGACATCATCATTATATCCCTGCGCGCCGTCGCCGTAGGTCGCGGCGCTGGAGGCATAGACAAAGCGCGCGTCGTTCTTGAGCGCCCAGGTGCACAGGGTGCGGGTGCAGCGATAGTTGTTCTCGAGGAGAAACCCGGCGTCGCGCTCCGTCGTCGCGCTGCAGGCGCCGAGGTGGACGATCGCGGACGCCTTGGGAGCACGGCCCGATTCCACGAGCCCCAGGAGGGTTTCCGGCGTGATGACATCCTCGAACGCGAGGCCGCGCAGGTTGCGCCACCTCTCATCGGTGCCAAGCCGGTCCACGAGCAGGAGGTCGGAGACTCCCTGTGCGTTGAGAGAGGCGACTACATTGCGGCCGATGAAACCGGCGGCGCCAGTGACAATAATGGGATCTTTCATGATTGCTTCTCCTTGCCTCCGTACACTTGCAGCACGCGTTCGATCGTGCCTGTTGTGGAACGTCCCTCGACCATATCGGCCAGGATCACCTTGCCGCCGTTCGCTTCGACGATGTCGCGGCCGCTGACGTAGTGAGCCCAGTCCTTCGATTTTATCAGCACATGGGGAAGGATCTTGGCGATGAGTTCCTTCGGTTCGTCCTCGTCGAAGATCACGACGAAATCGACTGCACGGAGGGAGCCGACCACGTAGGCCCTATCTTCTTCCGAGTTGATGGGGCGGTTGGGACCCTTATTCCGGCGCACCGAGGCATCGCTGTTGATGCCCACGCACAGCGCGTCTCCGTGGGAGCGGGCAAAAGCCATATAGGTGGTGTGCCCTCGATGCAGGATGTCGAAGCATCCGTTTGTGAACACCAGCTTTTTGCCGGCTGTGTGCAAGGCATCGCGCATTGCGCGAGCCTGCGCCGGCGTGAGGATCTGAGGTGTCATGGAAGTCATGGGTGAGACGGGATTGAGAGGTTATTCATGAAAATCCAAGGTAGGAAAGGAGTGCGTCGGTCTGGCAGAAGTCGGGAATGATCAGGTCGGCGCCGGCTCGGATAAGACGGGTGCGCTTGCGAAGATTGATGCCATAGCGCCGCACCTCATCGCTTGCAATCCCGACCGCGTATGCGCCGCGCCGCCGCGCTTCCCTCATTTCGACCGGCCCGTCGCCGATCACCATGATCTCCTCGCTGCGTGCTCCGGAGGCCTTGACGATGCGCGCCAGAACATCGCGCTTTGCCTCGATGCGCAGATCGCCCACCGCGCCGAAGATGCCTCCGGTAAACAGGTGGGCGTAGCCGAGAGCCTGAGCCTCGGAAATTGCATCGGCCTCGTCGGTGCCGCTGGCCAGATACAAAGTAACACCGGCTGCACACAGGCGTTCCAGCAATTCACGGGAGTGCAGGATCTGCCAGTCGGGCGGCGAGAGTTCGCCGCGTTCCATCTGAGCGATGCGTTTCTGGACCATTGCGATCAGGTCTTTGTTGAAGATCGCCTTGTAGCCGTGCTCATCGAGCACCTGATTCTCAGGGACAAAGCCGAATTCACGCACCAGATCGACCAAGCCCTTCATTTGGGAGAGTGTCTGGATTCCGGTCGTGCGGTCGATGAAGGCGCGGACGGTGGAGACGATCTTGCCCAGGGTCTTGTCGTCGATGCTGTTTTTCCGATCGCCGAGGATGGCTTTCATCATCATCGGTTCCATAATCTCCTCCCAGCCCTGCCGGAGCACGGAAATGGTGCCGTCGTGGTCGAAGATGGCATGGCGCACGCAGCCGGAGGGTCGTCGGCCGGTCACGACTTCAATCGCGGTGTCGGGCCAATACCGGGCCAGTCGCGGCTGGGCGGCGAGCCTTGGGGCATACACATAGTCCGGAGAGGGACCTGCGGCGCGGAGAGCGGCCGGTGTCGCCACACCGGTCGTCCGCACCTGGCGGGTGGTGATGGCTGCCGCCAGATTGGCGAGCGTGCCTGCCTCGAGCGGCGGTGCGCCGACTGCGAACGAGGATGCCAGCGCGGCGAGGGCCGTATCTCCGGCCCCTACCGGATCGCTTGGCCCAGGCAGCTCGACTCCGGGGATATCGTAGAGTTCGCCTTTTACCGCGAGCGCTAGGCCATGCTCGCCCCGGGTGATAAAAACCGGCCGAGACTGGCGCGATTCGAGCAAACCGGCGAGGCGCAGGGCGTCGTCAGGCGAGAGCGTATCCACGTCTTCGCCAAGGAGACCGGCGGCTTCCTTCAAATTCAGCTTGAGCGCAGTGCCAGGGAAGCTGCCGGCATGGTCGCGGGAGTCGACGATGAAAAGCGTGTCTGGATGGCGGGTGATAACTGCGCTTATGGCATTGACCATGGCGGGAGCCCAGCCGCCGGGCATCTGTTGATTGATGACGACCACCGGACAAGAGGAAGCTGCGATGTCGAGCCGCTTGGCCAGTTGTTTCACGACCTCGGCAGGCACCGCATTGTTGAGGCCGAAATCAAGACGGTTCATCTCGGTGGCACCCTGATAGGGCTTGGCATATACCAGGGTTTGCCAGCCTGCCGGCCCGCGCACCACGCCGTCCACGTTAAGGCCGATGGACGTGAATTGGCGCAACAACTCGTCGCCGAACAAATCGGAGCCCGTCAACCCGACCACTTCCACATGCTTGACGCCCAGCGCTGCGATATTGACGGCCACATTTCCACCGCCGCCGGGCGAGTAGCGCTGGGTGCGGACGCGAAACGCATCCAGGCCGGTTTCCAACGATCTCTCGCTTGGGGTGGAGTCCAGCAGCCAGTAGGCGTCCAGGAAAAGATCGCCAAACAACGCCACGCGGGCTGTTGGCAGGCGCTGGAGCAGATCGTCCAGCCAATGGGAATCGACGGAGAAGGAAGGAGTATGTGTCATGCTTTACGATTGATGCACACACCATCGGGGCACCCCGGGACGCTTTCGAACAAATAGGCTGACAACTGGTATAAACCTGTAATTACAATTGTGCCTCCATGGCGGGGTCTTATGACAACTCGGCGATCTCCGGAATCGCAGCTCCCGGTGGCGCAGCCACAACCAAATCCGACCCATCAATTCAGATTGAACAGAAGACAACGAAGGGAACGAAGAACCAAGGCTAGGAATGCGACTCTTTGTTTCCTTCGTTACCTTCTGTCAAAATCCTGAATTAGATATTTTGCGAACCCCTGAGAGAAATATGAACGCACGAAAACAACAGAGTGGGAGATAGTGAAGAATCGGGCCGGGCATCACACCGGCTCCTTCCTCCTTCGCTTCCCCGTCGAGCGCTGAATGGCTTCAGATGTTCATGCGGCGCTCACGTTCGATCTTTCCGGATTTCCGATAGGAGAGGCGATAGCGGCTGTTCATTTCAGGCATGTTCTGAGCGTTTAGCACCAGTTCGAAGTGATCAGCCGCCATCTCGGGCAGGAGCAGGTGGGCGCGCGGCCCCTGGATGTTGCGGGCGGCTTCGGCAGGGGGGTAGTCCCAGCGAAGGAGTTGGATTCTGCTTTCCCCGGCCTCGATCCAGAGCTCCAGCACGCCGGCGGGGAGCGCTTCCTGGCGATCGTTGAGTATCCATAGTTCCGGGTCGAAGGCTTCGCCGGCACTCCATTGGAACTTGCGAAGGCGCGCGCTGGCGAGCACAGGGCGACAGGCCTGTCCGACTGTTGCGAGCGAAGCCTTCGGGCGGTCTGGCCAGCTCAGGAGGCTGAGATTGGCGGCGCCGGGCCAGGGTTCATTGAAACACCAGGCGAGTGCCATCGAGCAGCGCGGCTTCTGGCGTCTGGCCTCCTCGAAGATGCCGCGCAGCCCTTCGCCTTGAGTCCACTGGCTGAGCTCCACCAGGCGTTCGAGCGAACCGATGGGGCCAAAATAACCTTCCAGCACCTCGAGACAGAGGTGGTGTTGCGGCGTCCAGCTTCCGAAGGCGTGGTGGTGTTTCCAGGAGCCGGATCGCCTGCGTGTAGAGCGGCTGGGCGCCATGGTCGTGAGGCCACCATAATTCGGGATTGGAAAGCGTGGCGCGCAGGCTGCTTTCCCGGCTTGCGGCCGTTTCAGCCAGAAGGATTTCCGCGCCGCCATCGGGCTTGATCAGACTCCATCTCAAGCGGCTGCCCGGGTTTGACGTGCTGCGAATCGCCAGATCGAGCGAGGCTTCGGCCAGATCGGCACTCAGCTCATAGTGCGTCTCAGCGCTCTGAATGCGTTGTGCGGGGAGCACATCGACACGCGCCTCCCGCCAAAGCCCCAGGGGAATGAGGCGGGGATGGAAATCCCAGGAATAGCTGACGGGTGGCTTGAAGGCCTGGCTGGCCTGGTGGCGATCGTCCGCCTCCTCGTTCGATTTTGGCACAGGCCGGATGCGGATGAGCAACTCGACCTCCTTGCCTGCTTCCTGCGTGAGATCGACGTGGAACCCGCGGTACATGCCTTCCTGTTCGTGTACGCGAGCCCCGTTGAGAAGCACCTCGAAATGGTAATCGACGCCCTCGGCAACGAAGCGAACCTCGCCTCCTTCCTCCGCTCGGGGCGCCACGAACCGGCTGCGATACGACCACCAGACGTCCTCCATCCAGCGATATTGAAGGGAATTCTCGCCCAGCCAATACGGCGGCCACGCCTCGGCGCGAGCCCAGTCGAGTTGGACCGCACCCGGGACCTGGGCCGGTATCCAGCGTTCGGGCGCCGCGTGTTGTTCTTTGGAGAAACCGAGTTGCCAGGTGAGGATCATTGGGGAAATAGGCACGGTGGAAGAGTCAGGGCGGAAAAGGTTGGCAAAAGCCGGAAGAAGAGACCCGGGCGAACTGCAGGGCTGAAGTTTCCCACAACTATGGCCGGCTATTCGGGCATTGAGAGCAGTCCAAAGAGCCCTTCCAGCGCGAGACACTCGTCGACCTTGCGCACGCCCTCGGAGCAGCTCGCGTCAGCCAGCGACGCGGCGGCCACGCAGACGCCAAGCCTTAGGGAATCGCCCATGCTCCATGTTTCGTGGATGCCGTACAACACGCCGGCGGCAAGCGCATCGCCCGCCCCCGCCGTCCCCCGGATCGCCTCCCGGGGCACGCGCAGGCTTGGCTGCCACACGCCATGCCCATCGCGCTCCAGGGCGTAGACCGCCTCCGGGAAATGCAGCACGACGCAGCGATGAACGCCATGACCGATCAGGGACTCCGCCGCCTGTTCGACGGCCGGCCGGCGCACCGCTCCGCCCGCACCGGCGCGCAGCTCCAGCCCTGTGATCTTTTCCGCTTCGAAATCGTTCACGAATAGAATGTCGACCTGGGGCAGCACCGGTTTCAGCACCGCCGCAAAGCGGTCGCTGTTCTCACTGACGCAATCCAGCGAGGTGAGCATTCCGGCATCACGAGCCCTCTTGAGCACGTCAAAGGCGCACGGCCGCCCGTTTTCCATCCGATCCAACCGGTCCAGAAGCAAAAGATAACCGAGGTGAAAAATCCGCGCGCGGGTCCCGGTAAAGTCAAAGTCCGCCGGGGCTAGGAGCGCGTTGGCGCCGTGCAGATGAAAAAACGTCCGGCGTCCGGTGCGTGTATCCGTCATGACATCACAATAGGAGGTGGAAGCCGCGGCGGTGC
>JBAZHQ010000078.1:0-13708 GCA_041652235.1 Opitutaceae bacterium
TAGGAATCGGATTGGAACCTCCTTGCGAACGATGGCTCTGGTATCACCCAATCCTTCGGTGAATTGCACGGACTGGAGGGCCTGAAAAGCACGCACCGCATCGAACTCGTTCCCTACTCTTCGATAAAATTCGAAACCTTCGGTAAACGACATGGCGCGGATGTTCCTGAGACTCGAAAAAGCACCCTGAGCGCCGGTCTCGATGCCAAGGTGGGCCTCACCAGCAATATCACGCTTGATGCCTCGATCCTGCCGGATTTCGGCCAGGTGGAATCGGATCCGTCGGTCATGAACCTGAGCACGGTCGAGACGTTCCTCGAGGAACGACGCCCCCTGTTCCTCGAGGGCCAGGATATCTTCCAGTTCCCCCTGATCGAGGACCAGATATTCTACTCCCGCCGCATCGGGCAGGCGCCGGGCCTGCGGCCTGCCGGGCTTGTCTCCAGCATGCCGGAAAGCACAACGCTCCTCGGAGCCGTCAAAGTTTCGGGCAGAACCGCGGACGGCTGGTCCATCGGCATTCTCAACGGCGTAACCGACCAGGAAACGGCTGTCGTGAACCGCAACGGCATGGATAGCACCGTCGCCGTGGAGCCGCAGACCAACTATCTTGTGTCCCGTATCCAAAAGGATCTCCGGGGCGGCGACACCGTTGTGGGAGGCATCCTGACGCGGGTCGACCGCCAGTTGAATACCGACGAGCTTCGCGCGGCCAAGCCGGTATCGGCAACAGTGGCGGGCCTGGACCTCATGCACTATTGGAATGACCGCGAGTACTTCCTGCAGTGCGTGGCGCTGCAAAGCGAAGTACAGGGCGACGAGCGCGCCATCGGCAGCCTGCAACTTGCTCCCACACGGTATTTCCAGCGTCCCATCGACGGGCGGTCCGATTTCGATCCGGCTCGCGACTCCCTATCCGGCTCGGGCCTGTTCATCAAGGGCGGCAAGGGAAGCAAAGGCAAATGGCGCTATCACGAAGAGCTCCTCATCAAGACACCCGGGCTCGAATACAACGATCTGGGCTATCTCTCCGTCACTGACCGCGTGCAACAGCAGAGCTACGTCAGTTACAACGTGAAGGAACCCTCGGCATGGTTCCGGAGTTACACCCACGAATTGTCCAACAACAACGCCTGGACGACTCACGGAGAATTCCTTCACAGCAATCTGGAGCTGGCGTCGAATCTGGATCTGTCGAACAAATGGGAGATATACTCCGACATCGTCTACACAGGCGAAGGCTACAACCCATCCACCCTGCGCGGCGGACCGATGATGCGCGTGCCCTCCAACCTGTATGCAGGCGTTTTCCTGAGCACCGACGAGGCTAAGCCTGTGTTCGCAAGGGCGCATTGGTACGAATCGAACTCAAGCAACGATGCATTTAGCAGCCGAAACGTGGCTTTCAAGCTCAGCTACCGCCCCGTCTCCTCCCTGCTCCTGTCCGCAGAGGTGGCCAGCATCCATGAAAAGGACATGCTGCGTCAGATCAACATGACCGGCCCCGATGGATCGCCGGGCTGGTTCGTCTCCCACCTCGAGGGCAAAGCCCTCTCCTACTCGCTCCGCGTCCAGTGGATCATCCACCCCGAACTGCGCCTGCAATACTACGGAAACCCCTTCGGTTCCACCGTGCGCCATTCCAACATTCGCCGCGTGGTGAATCCTTTGGCATCCTCATACGATGCGCGGCTGGGTCCGACGCTCAATCCCTCCTTCGGCAACGGCACGTATTACTTCGATGAGAACCGCGATGGCACCGTCGATTTCTGGCTGCCCGATCCCGACGGCAACACCTCGTCCTTCCGCTCGAATCTCGTCCTCAAATGGGAGTATCGGCGCGGCTCGATGCTCTACCTGGTGTGGTCCCAGCAGCGCGACGATGGCAGCAATCTCGCAACAGACGACCCCAGCGATGCCCTCGCCCATCTCCAAGGCATCGCCCCGAACAACCAGTTCATGGTCAAGATGACCTATTGGTTTAGCATGTAGGGAGGAAGCTGGAGTGCGGCGGCTTGATTGTATGCGACGTCCATCGAGAGCGACAGTAACTCTGTTGAGTGCGGCGGCTTGACGCCGCTTTTAAAACGAGGCTAGACGAGTGTCGTTTATTTGCCTTAGTTTATTATATGCACACTCCATATTGGCACCACTCCCCTCCCCATTCCGAAGCAACAGAAGCTATTTTCATGGTGACCGCCGGTACCTATCGCAAAGCGATGCTCTTCAATACTCCTGCCAAGTTGGATATGCTCATGACTTTTATCACCACGATCTGGCAAAGCTCAGGATGGCAACTGGAGGCATGGTCCATCCTGGGAAACCATTATCATCTCATTGCGGTAGGCACCTCCAACTCGAGCCCCCTGGCTCGTGTTGTTTCCAAGACTCATACCTTGAGCGCAAAGCGACTCAATGAAATGGACAACACTCCCGGGAGAAAGACCTGGTTCCAGTTTTGGGATACGCCGCTGACCTTCCAGCGCTCGTATCTAGCCCGGCTGAAATATGTTCATTTCAATCCGGTTAAGCATTCTGTTTCAAAAATTGCGACTGACTACCCTTGGTGTTCCGCATCCGGATTTATAGCAACAGCAGCGCCGGGTTTCAGACGGACTGTGCTCTCCATGCCGGATGATAAGTTGAACGTGCCGGACGATTTTTGAGAAGCGGATCAAGAAGCCGAAGGAAGGCCTCGAGCGGGACTGCAAAAGCGGCGTCAAGCCGCCGCACTCAAGAACAGACCTCGTATACAACCCACTCCCTACGGCGCCGCTTGCGCTTCGGCTGCGCGCTCTCGTGCCTTCTGCGCTTCCAGCTCCCGTTCTCTTTGCATCTGACGGTCCTGATTGCGCTGAAGACGCATGCGCGTCGTCTCGCTCACAGGCGGGAGCAACACCGAGCAGGCATCCGTTTTCAAGGAGAGCACTACCGTTTCCACCGTGTGATTCTCAACCTGCACCAGTTTCAATCCAGCCAGCCAGGACTCCTGCTCGGCACGCGAAGCAAATGGCTCCGGATGCAATTGCTGAACGTCGAATGCGTGAAGGCGCCGCTCGAAGATCACTCCATAGAGATGGATTGCGAACCCCGCATATGCCTGCTCGCCACGACAAACTAGAGATCGCTGCCGATCCACGACGAGAACACTTAACGGTTTCCAGCCCGTAGGCACGAAACGCGCGAGCTGAATTTCAATGCGCCCTTTGTCAAGAACCCGCACAGCCTCGATCATGGCAGGACCCTCGCTGCTTTGGATACGCGATCCCTCGCTCAAAGGGAGATCGGGAAGCGCGGTCAGTTGCACAAGGGAACCGGAAAACGAGGCCAAGCGAGCCGGGACTCTAACTGCCTGCGGCTTGTCCGCGGCCAGTATCTCGGCGACGGTCCTCCCCTGCTGCAGATCGTTCGGGAAGACCGAGAGATTGCCAAATCTCGGTGGCAGAGTCCGGCCAAGGGCAATTTCCTCCTCCAACTGTCCGATGGGCACGTCGATTATCGAGACATCCTGGTCGCTCCGCCACTCTTCCTGGGTTCGATCAACTTGGCTCCTGATTACTTTGGTTCTGAAAACCGGGCTTCTGAAGGGGACGGCGCCAAAGCATTGGTTGCTCACCAAGGGACCGATCTTGCCCTTCATTTCGATACGCCCATTGGCATATCCTTCGTAGTGCGTTTCCGAGATCTGGATATTCCCGAACTCCTTAGACGCCTGCATAAACCGAGGCATCGGGTAGAATGCAATAATAGCCATGGACCCGAAGAAGGCGCCAAGGACAAGCACGATGGAAATCACTCTCCTGCGCCAGATGTAGAGGCAGAGAGAGGAAGCGATGATGCCACAGACAATTATCAGAGCAGGAAAGATTGCGAGGTCCTGGCTACTGCGAACCGGTATGACATGGGCCGTGAGAAGAGCTGTGCCAGAGATGATGAGACCCATGATGGCCAGCATCAGGATAAACAGAACCGACAGGAGGGAACTCTCCCTCCTTAGAAAAGGAGCACAGGCCAAGGCCATCATCGAGATGGCGACAAGGAGGACGACCTCCCCTTTTGACGCGGCGAACATCTGCGGTGCCGAAAGCCCAATGGAAAGCCACCAGCAAAAGGCCGTTAAAAGGGAAGGCAGCCAGAGAAGCAGCACAAACCCGAGCAGTTTGGCACAGAGCAACTCCCAGCCTGCGATAGGTCGGGTCACCCAGAATGCGCCGGCATCTCCCGGCGGGTCCTCCCTTAGCATGCTGATGCCGAACATCAGGCCCAGAAGGTCGATGAGCATTGTCCCACCCATAATGGCCACATTCAGTTCAATGGGCAGTTCAATCCCATACGCTGTCGATGTCCAGATATGCCAGACCAACGCAACTAAAGCGGCCTGCATCGCGATCCAGACAAGAAGGGAAACCCACAGATGACGAAGGTCCTTGGCTATGATATGAAGTATCGTATTCATTTCCTGGTCACAGTTGCTGGGCTTGTTGAAGTCAAGTGGAGGTTGAGGGGCAGCCTCTGGCGTTCCGTCTCCCGGAAGGCGACGCGCACCAACTCCAGATCCTTTTGACGGACTCTGATCGAGTCATCCGTGAGATAAACGCCGGCCGGAAGAATATCGCTGGATTCAAGGGCTATGAAACCGGTCCCGATGGACACGCCATGGATGCGCCTGCTGCTGTGCTTCTCGCGATTAATCTTGATCACACGTCCCGTTGATTTCTCGCGGACAATATATTCAGAGCCCTCTGAATAATGCGCCGGCATCGACTCGCGTATCTCGTAAGTGAACGGCCATCGATTATCAACGGAGACCGACAGTTGTGTGCGCGTGGCGCCTGATGACAGCCGTCCTCCCCTCGTGAGAGGGAGGGTGCCGGCGACAACCCCCTTCAAAACTCCACAGGAGACCACCGCCTCTACAAAGGCCTCACGAACGGACGCAACCGGCAGTTTCTGCGATCGCAGCTTTCCATCCGCCAGCTCCCCGCAGGCTCTGAGATAGAGAACAGAGTCCTGCTCGATCAGCCCGGCCGACTCTCCCGAAATGACCCGCCACGCGAGCTGCCTGAGGAGGCGTTTCTCCCCGCCGACATTTCTCTCGACGGCCTGAATCCGTCCTTTCAGGGGAATGCTCACTCCGTTTTCGTTCCAAAATCCTTGAATCACCTCGGAACCCGTGGACATGGCACAGGCAGGCAAGATCAGCTTCCCCTGCACCTGCGCAATCTCGGCACTCGCGTTGCCACGATCCAAGAATGTAGAGAACTCTCCTTTGATCGTAGCTGGTTGGATAAAGGCTAGCTCAGACCAGGCCACGAAATTCCCAGGCCATGTGTGAAGCAGCAATAGAATGACTCCAGCGCCCGTAACGCCTATGGCGGCGGACCTCCATTTACGACGGGTAAGGAACTGATTGACCGTCATGAGGGCAGTCACGATGAGTGCTACCAGGTCGCAAAGCAAAAGCCGGGAAGCCGCCAAGCCAAAGGGAAGCAGAGCAAGATCCCGCCCCAATAGAAACCTCACGATGGGGTAACACACCGCGAGAATGATCATCAGCGCAAGTGCACCGGACAGATCTGTAGATGCACGACGTCGCGTTGCGAAAATCGCAAAACAAAGGGCTAGCGCGGTGACGTGAAAATATTGTGCGACCAAGTGGCGCGAGGTTTTCAGTATATCGAGCGCTCCGAAACCGCTGTACAACCACCAGGGGATGCCGACGAGCACAGGCGGGAGCCAGACTGCGACTGCGATCGCAAGCATCTTGGCAAGAAGCAGCGTCGCTCCGGAAATGGGCCGCGTAACCCAGAACACATCCGACTCCATCAGGGAATCCTCTCTCACAATCAGGATCGCGAGGACCCAGCCCATCATGGACGAGATCACCGGACTGGTATCCAGGTAAAGCTGTAGGAAGAACGTTTGGTCCCCGTCAAGCTCTCCGGGCAAAGCAAAGACCGCGAGGAGAATGACCGAAGCCTGGTAAGCCACCCAGGCAAGAATGAGCCAGCGAAAACGCAGGATATCCTTCCTGGCAATATGCCATAGCGTTTTCATGTGACCGACGCCTCCGCAGCGGCGGGTTCCTTTCTTGCCATCGCCAGATAGATCTCCCGGAGCGTCATCGGCGAGGCCTTCACCGCCGCCTCCGGAAAACAGCGGCGGCATGCAGCTTCAGTTTGGGCGTGATTGTGGCGGGACTCCACGAAACATACCCGCCCTGCGGCGCGCTGCAGGGAGAGCCAGCTCTCGGGAACCTGCCCGTTTCCAAGCAGCGCGGGCCCGTCCTGCAGATCCACCTCGACGCGCCTGAACCGCCTCAGCAAATCCTCCACCGATTCCGAAAGTTTGAGGCGTCCCTCGTCGATCATGGCAATACGGTCGGCCAGGCGCTCGACTTCCTCGATGTCATGAGAGGATAAGAGCACGGTCCACTCGCCGGCCTGCGCGGCTTCCAGCAAGCCCCGCGTCACATCCTCCCTCACAACGGGATCGAAACCGCTGAATGGCTCGTCGAGAAGCAGCAGCTTCGGACGAAAAGCCAGCACCGAGACGAGCATCGTCTTCATGAGAACGCCACGCGAGAGATGTTGAAGTTTGCGGTCTACGGGCAAGTCGAACTGCTTCAGCAGCTTCGCCTCGAGCGCCATGTCCCAGGCGGGATAGAAATGGCGGCAGTAGTCGAGCAGTTGCCTCACCGTCATCCACTTCGGCATCTGCTGGCTTTCATCGAGATAGCCGATCTGGCGGCGCTGCTCCACCCCCAGCTTGCGCGAATCGACGCCCAGGACCCGGGCGCAGCCGCTTTTTGGAAAGAGAAGGTTCACCAACACCTTCAACGTGGTGGTTTTACCCGCGCCGTTGGGCCCCAGCAATGCGCAGACGCTTCCCTGGGTAACGGATAGGTTGAGCTCATGCACCGCCTCGGTGCGCCCGTAAAAGTGCGTGAGGTTTTCGATTTCGATGGGATTCATGGATGGGTAAGAATTCGAGATTGGACGCAAACGGAGGCTTATTTGCCCCCCAGTCGTTTCCAGTGCGTTGCGAGGCTGGCCTGTACTTCATCGAGGGACAGGCCCAGTTGCCTTGCCTCAACTGCCAGGTGCTCCACGTCGATACCGAGAAGCTCGGCCCGCTCGCGCCTGTCGGCGACTCCGCGTTCCGTCACCACGCTTCCCACCGCCGGCGTCGTAATCAGCACGCCCTCCGACACCAGGGAAGTTACGATCTTGTGAGCGGTGTTCGGGTTGATCTTGAGCTCCTGGCTGAGAATGCGAACGGAAGGGAACAAGGCCCCGGGTTTCAGTTGGCCGGTCACGATCGCCTTCTTTGCAGCGAAGATCACCTGCTCCGCGATGGGTTGGCCCGGTTTGATTTCTACGCTGAATGGCAGCATGCTGTACTATTACTACTAGTACGGTTAGTACGGCAAGAAAATTCTTTCCATGCCAGTTCACCACGGTCAGAAACGGGGCTCGTGGCCACACGCACTACCATTGGCTCCGCCGCCATACACGGCGCCATCGCGCAGATCGCCGAGGCGATCGCTGCCCGTCATCCCGCGCCGGCTCGATTGATCGTGCTCGGCATCGCCAACGGAGGGCTCCCCCTCGCCCGCCGGATCTCAGCCAGGCTTGCCGCGCTTGCGCCCAAGCTGTCTGTGCGCATCGGCTCGCTCGATGTCTCCTTTCACCGCGACGACATCGGTGAAAATCCCATTCCCAAGGAGTTCACTCCCACGATCATCCCCGGCGACGTAAACGGCGCCACCGTGATCCTGGTCGACGATGTGCTCTTCTCGGGGCGCACGGCCAAGGCCGCCCTCGACGAGTTGTTCGACCAGGGCAGGCCCGCGACCGTGGAACTCGCCGTCCTCGCCGATCGCGGCGGTCGCAAGCTCCCCATCCAAGCCGATTATGTGGGCCTCACTCTCGACGACGTGCATCTCTCGAAAGAGGTGATCATCAGCCTCGACGAAAACCGTCCCGCCCACGACGAAATCCGCATCGTAGCGGATGGAAAGAGGCCTTAATTCGAATCTAAAATTTCAAATCTCAATCCGAGATACCAACCTCCCATGCCCTGGAATCGCAAGCACCTCATCACAATCGAGGAACTCTCCCTTCAGGAGATCGACCAAGTCCACACGACGGCCACCGCGTTCAAGAAGATCCTTCAACGCAACGTCAAGAAGGTCCCCGCGCTGCGCGGCAAGACCATCGTGAATCTGTTCCTCGAGCCGAGCACCCGCACACGCATCGCCTTCGACATGGCGGCCAAACGCCTGAGCGCCGACGTCATCTCCTTCGACGCCGCAAGTTCAAGCACGACCAAGGGCGAGACCTTGCGCGACACAGCCGAGAACATCCAGGCGCTCAACGCCGACATGATCGTGATCAGGCACGCCTGCGCCGGTTCGCCTCTCTACCTCTCCCGCCTGCTCGACATCCCTGTGATCAACGCGGGCGATGGAGCGCATGAGCATCCGTCGCAGGGGCTCCTCGACACCTTCACGATGAAGGGACACCTCGGCGACATGCGCGGCCGCAAGGTGGTCATTCTGGGCGACATTCTCTACAGCCGCGTGGCTCGCTCCAATATTCACGCCCTCACCAAGATGGGCGCGGCGGTCACTCTGGTCGGCCCTTCGACGCTCGTGCCCCACTATTTCACAAGCATGGGCGTCACCGTGTCGCACGACCTGAAGTCCGCCCTTGCCGACGCGGAGGTCGTCATGCTCCTGCGCATCCAGCACGAACGCCAGGGAGTGAGCTCATTCCCTTCGCTCGGCGAATACACGAGCATGTTCGGCCTCAACAAGACCCGCGCCTCCTGGCTGAACCCGAAAGCCATCATCATGCACCCGGGCCCCATCAATCGCGGCGTCGAGATCGACAGCGACCTCGCCGACGGCGACCGCAGCGTGATCCTCGAGCAGGTCACCAACGGCATCGCCGTGCGCATGGCCATCCTCTACCTCTGCTCCGGCGGCCAGCCCGAGCACGTCGTGACCAGCAGCGAATGAGCCAATGAGGCGATGGCCACGAAAAGGCACGAAAACGCACAAAAATGAATACGCTCACGATCAATCAGCTGTGCGATCTTGTGCGTCAAACAAGCTTTGATATTCATCGCTACCACCGATACGGACATATGGAGAAGGTGTATGAAAACGCCTTGGCTCACCGCCTTCGCCTGGCAAATGTGGACGTTAGGCAACAACATCCGCTTTCAGTCCTTGATGAAGATGGAACCATCCTTGGCGAATATTTCGCCGATCTCTTCCTGGACAATAGACTCATTGTTGAGCTGAAAGCTGCAAGCGCCATAGCCGACGAGCACATCGCCCAATTGCTTGGCTATCTGCGTTCGTCGCGGATCGAAACAGGACTCCTAATCAATTTCGGTGCTCTCGTACTCTATGTTAAAAAATTTCTGATGTCGGATAAACCTTCATAGTTTTTGTGCCTTTTTGTGCCTCTTCGTGGCCATTCCTTCCTTCCTCCCATTCCCATGCCTACTCTTTGGATTTCCAATGCCCGAGTGATTGATCCCGCCGGCAAACGCGATGCGGTCGGCGACTTATTTGTCGATAACGGCAAGATCGTCGCCTCGCTTTCAGCCGCGGCCAAGAAGCGCTCAAAAAAGATCGATGCGCGCGGACTCGTGGCCTGCCCGGGTCTCGTCGACATCCATGTGCATTTCCGCGAGCCCGGCCAGACTCACAAGGAGACAATCTCCACCGGCACGCACGCCGCGGCCGCAGGAGGCTTCACCAGCGTCGTCTGCATGCCGAACACCACCCCAACCGCCGACAGCGCCGGCACCATCCAGTTGATCAAGGATGTGATCGAGCGCGACGCCGTGGTGAAGGTATACCCGACGGGTTGCATCACCGTCGGCCAGGTGGGCCAGTCCCTCGCCCCCATGGGCAGCCTCAAGCGTGCAGGCGTCGTCGCCATCACCGACGACGGCGAATGCGTGCAAAGCAACGAATTGATGTGCCGCGCTGTCGAATACGCCAAGATGTTCGACCTCGTGGTCATGGATCACTGCCAGGACAAGTCGATGACGCAAAGCGCCGTGATGAACGAGGGCGAGATGTCCATCCGCCTCGGCCTGCGCGGCTGGCCCAACGCCGCCGAGGACGTGATCGTCGCGCGCAACGTCATCCTCTCCACCTACACCGGTGCGCACATCCACATGCAGCATATCTCTTCGCGCAATTCCGTGGATATCCTGCGCCGCGCAAAGACCCGCGGCGTGCGCGTCACCGCCGAGGCAACCCCTCACCATATCGCCCTGACCGAGGCGCTTCTCGCGGGCTATGACGCCAATTTCAAGATGAACCCTCCCCTGCGCACCGAGGCGGACAGGCAGGCCCTCATCGCCGGTTTGCGCGACGGCACGCTGGACTGCATCGCGACCGACCACGCCCCTCACACGAATTACGAGAAGGACAAGGAGTTCGATTTCGCGCCAAACGGTATCCTGGGCCTGGAGACAGCGCTCGCCGTCACGCTGGGCGTGCTGGCGCGAGAGAGCAAATTCAAGCTCCCGCAGATCATCGACCTGATGACGCGCAAGCCGGCGAACCTCGTCAAGATCGAGGCGGGCACGCTCGCCGCCGGCGCCTCCGCCGACATCTGCCTGTTCGATCCCGATGAGAAATGGGCTTACGACTCCAAGGCGGGCTTCAGCAAGTCGAGCAACTCTCCCTGGCACGGACAAACCCTCACGGGTCGCGTGAAGACGACGCTGGTTGACGGACGCATCGTGTTCGACGGCGGAAAGATTATCGGCGGCTAGCTCCGAGGTCTTCCATGCCGCTCGCCCCCCTCGCTCTCAGCGCGATCGCCGTCGAGGCCGCCCTGATATTAGCCGGCCTCGTTCTTCTGTGGCGCTTTTGCCTGAGCCCCGCAGCCAGATCCTCGCGCGCTCCCTCGCCGCTGCCCCAATGGAATACGAATGTGTTCCAGATCGTATTCCTCGCATGGCTGGTGCTCGTCGGCGGAGTTCTGATCCAGATCGGCTCGCTGTATCTCATCGACTCGTTCTGCCTGAACGGCGCCGCACGCCAGGTGATAGCCGGAGCCTCCTTCCAACTCGGAATGCTTATCGGCTGCCTCGGCTTTGTAATTTATACCGATGTGGGGAAACAGTATTCCCGCCCAAGGCGCGGCTTTCTTCTTCCGGGGATCGTCTGCTTCTGCATCTCGCTTCCCCTGGTTTTCTCGGTAGGTTCTGCCTGGGGCGGCATCCTGAATCTCATGGGCATCCCCGCGAGCCGGCAGGATCTCTTGGAATTGCTACGCGATACCCGATCGCTGCCCCTCATAGCCATCATGGTGGGCCTGGCGATCGTCGTGGCTCCCGTGGCGGAGGAACTTGTTTTTCGCGCAGGGTTCTTCCGCTTTCTGCGCAACCACGCTCCCCGCTGGATCGCCCTTCTGGTGCCTTCCATTCTCTTCGGCGCGCTGCATGGCAACCTAGCGAGCTTCCCCCAACTCGTGATGCTCGGCATCGTTTTCTCGATCGCCTACGAGCGGACGAGCAATATCGCGGTCCCCATGCTCGCCCACGCCCTCTTCAACCTGAACACCGTCGTCCTGCTGTTCACAGGGATCGATGCGTGACGGGGGAAAGAAGCACTGGGAAATCTAGGAGTTAGAAGCTAGGAGCTAGAATAAAATCCATCTGCAATGCACTCTCTCATCCTGGTTTCAATCCGGTGTCTGGTATCTAGCTTCTTTGGTTGCAGCTCTGGCGCCCAAGGATCTTCTGTGTTCGAATTCTAACTCCTAGATTCTAGCTCCTAACTCCCTGCCTTTGCCTTTCCCATGCATCCCTTCACCTCCGATGCCGCCAAATCCGTTTCCTCGCTGGGCGAAGAGCGGTTGATCGCGGCGATACGGCGCTGGCTGGGATCGGCCACGCCCCGGGCTCCTTTTGGTATTGGCGACGACTGCGCCGTGGTCCCGCAGGGACGGGCGGCGCAGCTTCTCACGGTTGATCCCGTGATCTATGGGGAGCATTACGATGATTCGGTGCCGCCGAAGTTCGCAGGAGAGAAACTTCTCAAGCGCAATCTCAGCGACATCGCCGCCATGGGAGGCAGGCCGCGCGCCGCCGTCATCGCATTCGCGCTCGATTCCCGCGTCAGGATCGACTGGCTCAAGGCATTTTATCAGGGCCTCGCAGCAGCGTCCCGCCGGTATGGCGTTCCCATCGTCGGCGGCGATGTGGCACGCCATCAAGGCGGCATCGTCGCTACTCTCACTCTGGTGGGCGAGGCCAGCGGTCCGCGTACCCTTACGCGCACAGGAGCTCGCGCTGGCGACTGGATCTACGTTACCGGACAGCTCGGCGGCAGCCTCGCCAGCAGTCATCACTACCTTTTCACGCCCCGTCTCAAGGAAGGTGCGTGGCTCTCCCGCCGCGGGGAAGTGAGAGCCATGATGGATGTGAGCGACGGCTTGGCAAAAGACCTGCATTCCCTAACTCCCCCGCGCTCGCTGCCCGCTCTCGAAGCCGATGCCTTGCCTCTGCGCAAGGGCTGTACGCTGAGAGCCGGACTCTGCGACGGCGAGGATTACGAGCTTGTTTTCGCCGTCTCATCCAAGGCAGACCCCGCCGTTTTCGAACGCGCATGGAGGCGCGCCTTCCCCCGCACACGCCTGAGCCGCATCGGACGTTTCCTCAAGCCCGTGGATTTCCCCGCCAGCGCGCTGCATCTCGAGGACTACCGAGGTTTCGAGCACCTGAGATCCACGAACCGCGATTTAAGCAGCCAGAAATGAGGAGCCGAAATTCGGACTTCAGTGCCTGTTGCTGAAGTCAAAACCACCGTTGGATCAATGCCTGTGGCTCAATCCGCTTTGTCACGTATTACGTGACAAAGCAGTTCTTCGCCGGGCGATATTGCGCAGGCATATCCGTAGTACTGATGCTCCGAACTCTTCCGACTTCCTTCTGGCCTCCGGCTTCTGGCTTCTGGCATCTTTGGTTGTGGCTCTACCGCATCGTGCCTTTTGTCCGAAGTCTCTTTGCTCGGCAGTAGCCAATCGACTGTGTTCCACAACCTCATGCCCTTACTGGATCAACTGAGCGCCGGGATCGTCACCGCCTCCGCAGAGGAGACGCGGCACTGGGCGGTCATGCTCGCACCGGAACTCCCGCCGGACTGCGTGCTGGCGCTCCATGGGACGCTGGGCGTCGGCAAAACGACCTTCGTGCAGGGACTCGCGAGGGGCTTTGCCATGCCGGGACATGTGACGAGTCCCACGTTCAACATCTACACCGTGCATGAAGGAGGCTCGCGCCAGCTCGTGCATCTCGACGCCTACCGCCTCGATTCCGGCGCCCAGTTGGAGGAGCTTCTCCTCGATGAGTTTCTCCACTCCCCATACTGCCTCGCCGTGGAATGGCCCGAGAGGGTTGCCGACTGGCTTCCCAAGGATGCCTGGCATCTTGAGCTAGGCATCGAGAACGGCGATCGCCACACCCTGCGCCTGATCTCCCGACCTTAATTCCGCAGACGATTGCCACATCTCCCTCTCGGCAGACATTTTCATGCCACAGGTATCCGATCCACTTTGTCACGTATTACGTGAATGGCGCTTAAATCAGCCCCATTGCTTTCCTGGACAGCGGCTTGCGACGTTCGACACCTGGAACGGTTTCGAAGAGCACAAGGCGGCTCAGGCGT
>JBAZHQ010000079.1:0-4498 GCA_041652235.1 Opitutaceae bacterium
CCTGACGCTGCTGGTTGCATCTCTTGCTGTGACGGGAGGGGCGCGCGGCGTTCTCTGGAAAGTTGCCGCCGTGGGCTTGGTCGCCGCATACGTGGGGACCGCGTTCGAGTGTTTCCGTTTCTTTCATTGGGTGCTGCCCATGAGCGCCCCCCTTGGCGCGGCCTTCAGCACCAGCTTCGGTGCTGTCATCTGGCAAGTTGTCCTCGAGGAGAAGCAGAAGGGGCGGATCAAGGGAATGTTTGGCACCTACCTGTCCCCGACCGTGGTTCAAGGCCTGATCGAGTCGGGCAAGGATCCCGAGCTCGGCGGCCACGATGCGGAAATCACGCCGTACTTCAGCGATATCCAGAGTTTCTCTTCCTTCTCCGAGGTATTGAGCGCCTCCCGTCTGGGCGAGCTGCTCAACGAATACCTGAGCACCTGCACCGACATCGTGCAGGCGGAGGGCGGCACGCTCGACAAGTTCATCGGCGATGCCGTGGTCGCCATGTACGGCGCGCCTGTCGAAATTCGGGATCACGCCTTGCGCGCCTGCGTCGCGTCCCAGCTTGTGCACAGGCAACTCGCCGCACTGCGCGAGAAATGGAAAGGCGAGGGGGACAAATGGCCGCCGCTCGTCCACAAGCTGCGGACCCGCATCGGTCTCAACACCGGCGTGTGCATGATCGGCAACATGGGCAGCCAGACCCGTTTCAATTATACGATGATGGGCGATAACGTGAATCTGGCGGCTCGCATGGAGAGCGGAGCCAAGAGCTGGGGCGTTTACACCATGTGTACGGAAGCCGCGAAATCCGCCGCCGAGGCGCACGGGCCCGGACGTCTCGTATTCAGGTCCTTGGGACGCATCGTCGTGAAAGGCCGCTCCCAGGCGGTGCCCATCCACGAGATCGTCGGCCTCAAGGAGGACGTAAGCGACCGCACGCTTGAGTGCCTGGGGCTATTCGAACAGGCGATGGCCCGGATGTGCGCCCGCGACTGGGACGCAGCCCTCGCGCTCTTCCGCCGCAGCGCCGAACTCGAGCCCAACCAGCCGGGCGTGACCCCCGGCGTGAAACTCAACGCCTCCCTGGTTCGCATCGAGAAGGTCGAAGCCTGCAAGCTCGACCCTCCGCCAGAAACCTGGGACGGTGTCGAGGTGATGACGGAGAAGTGATTGGCATAGATCGTTCTCCCCGCCGAACTTTCCCAAAGAATATTGAGAAAACAAGTTAACCTCATCGATTCATGAAGCTACGCACAAAGAATCCAGCCATTATCGCCTCGGTTGGCCGTGTGTTGGCCACAGCGGTCGCACTCCTGCTGCTCGCGGAAGTCGGACAAGCAGAGCCTATCAAGGTCTATCCATCCAATACCCACTACTTCATGCGCGACGGGAAGCCCTTCGTTCTCATGACTTCCGATCATCACTACGGTGCCATTGTCGACGCCGACTTCGACACTGTGCGTTACCTCGATTACCTCGAGGTCAGCGGCATGAATCTGACCCGCATTTACCCGGGTGCCATGTTCGAGCCCACTGTGAACAGGTATGTCGCGGACAACCCCCTGGGGCCGCGTGGTGGCCGCCACGTGCTGCCGTGGATGAGATCCGGCGAGGCGGGTGCGAACGCCTTGCTCGCGGAGCCTGGAAAAGCATCGTATAAGTTCGATCTCGATCGCTGGAATCCCGACTATTTTGCGCGCCTGAAGTCCTTCGTCGAATTGGCTCGAAAGAAGGGAATCGTGGTCGAAGTCGCCTTCTTTAACGGCATGTACGCCGATTGCTGGCCATTGATGGCTCTATATCATGCCAACAACATCCAGGGCGTCGGAAACTACGAGCCTCCGGAGTGCGGCATCTTTACGACCAGCAACCCCCGCAATCAGGATGTTCTCCGCTACCAGCGCGCCTATGTCGCCAAGATCACCGCTGAGCTGAACGAGTATGATAACGTGATCTATGACCTCTGCGACGAACCTCAGCTTCAGGGGCTTCCCGATGGCAATGTCACCTTCATGCCAGCCAAGGACGTGATCCCTTGGTTGCAGGCGCTGAAGGAGGCATTTCTCGAGGCGGAATCCAAGCTCCCCAAGAAGCACGTTCTCGGCCAGACGGTGCAGAGTTCCTCGCCCGATCTCTCCGCCGAGTCTTGGTGCGACTGGCTCCCTACCGAGTATGTCCGAGCCGCTGCCGAAGCGCTTAAACTGAATTACGCCGCCCGCAAACCGATCGTCAATGTAGAGTCGGACTTCTTCGCGGCCGCATTGGTCAAACCCTATGGCGTGGAGGATGTGAGAGTGGAGGGTTGGTGGTTCATGCTCGGCGGCGGCGCCGGCGACATCAACCTGAACGGCGAGTACCACCGCGGACAGGAGACCGGAGGTATCGATACGCGCGAGAAGATCGTGCCGCAGAAGAAAATCCTGAAGGATTTTGTCGAGGGCCTTGATCTCACGGCGATTTCACGCTTCGAAGGCCTGAGTGGAATCCCCTCGGGCGCGATCGCCAACGCCCTTGCCGTTCCGGGCAGGCAGTACGCCGCATACCTAGCCCATGCCAAGGACGATGGGAAGTGGGGCGCGCACTTCGTCGCCATTCCCGGCACCTATCGCGATACATTCACCCTCAAGGCAATTCCCGCAGGTGCTTATCAAGTGGATTGGGTCGACCCCATGACCGGCTCTATCAAGGAGTCCAGGCGCCTGGACTGGCGCGGCGGCGATCTGAGTGTGACGACTCCAAGCTACTCGCTCGACGTGGCGCTGCGAATGCACGCGATACCCGTAGCCGGTACTGATAAAAGGTAGAGTCACACCGGGATAGCATTGCGATCTCTGCCCTGGATGGTTCTGGGGTGGAGTCGGTTGGCCATGTTCGTGTTTCGGGCGAAAATTCGGATTTCACCGAGCACGACTTGAAAAAACACAACATTTAACCGTTCTATTGCGAATGCCCAAGGTTCCCGGTCTCCGCAGTCCCACTGCCATCGTTGGACGAATCGTCCATTTCGGGCGGATGCTCGACAAGATCCGCCTTCATGGCGCCGGGCAACTGCCCGACGTCTACGTGGCGAACATGGGCGAAGCCAATCCGCGTTTCTTCGACGCCCGCTGTTGCCAGTTTCTCGGCATTCGCCACGCCGACCTGGCGGCACAGGTGCTCGGCAATCGTCTTTCCGATGAACAGGCCCTCACCTGGTGCGAGGCCAACGGCACGCGTCGATCCGATGCCGATTGCGAGACATGGAATGGTTTTATGAGCAAGCTGGGCTGGCGCGACGCAGCCACCGAACGCCTCGCCCAACGCGTCGCCGAGTACGGCCTCGACGGCCTCGGCATCCAGACCTTCTTTGAGATGATCGATCGCGACGAGGCCCGCTAGGCCAGCGGAGTTTTGTGGAAAGCGGAGGCTGGAAGACGGAAGTCGGATGTCGGAGATCGGATGTCGGACAAACCGAGGCTGTCGGACAGGGCTGTTGGAGATGGGAAGGCGATGCCGAAGGCACACACTGCGGCAAAAGAGCGCGTGTGGTGTTGAGAAAGCAGAAAGGCGAAGCGTGGAGAATGCTGCTCGGAATCCTAACTTAGGAATAGTATTACATAGTTCTTTCTGCTTACTTCCATCGGTTTACACCAATGAAGAAACTCGTATCCCTACTCTTCGTGTCCGTCGCCAGCTTGGCGTTTTCAACAGCCTTTGCGGCGGAAAAACTGGATCTGGAGCGCACGGTTCCCGTGCCCGCCAATGAACAGATTCCGATCATGGACTTTTTCCGTCCGGCCATCCTGCAGCAGCCGAAGTTGAATCCCTCCGGCACGCACATCGCGGCGATTATAACAGCCGCAGAAGACCGGCATCAAGTGCTGGTGTGCGAGCTGAAAACTCAGAAGATCGAGGCGGTGGGCGGGATTGGAGAAAATGACATTTATCAGGTAAGCTGGCTCAATGACCGCCGTCTGATGTTCAGTCTCGCCGCGCGGAAGCTTTATGGCGTCGGATTGTTTGCGGCAGATATTGGTTTCCTCAAGGAAAGCTACCCGTTGCTGCAGTATTACGGATCAGGAGTGATCTCAGTACCTCCGAAGAATCGTCTCAGACCCCTGGTGTGGAATCGCTATGATGGTCTCGTTAATAGGCGGGATCTCGGAGTGTCGGTGGTCAATACTGACATCAAAACCGGTAGGTTTATGAATCTGCTCGCGGCAGGCACCTCCTGGTCCAGCGTTATGGATGCCCGGGACAGCAACGAGCGAAACATCGTGGATCGCTATCCATTGCCGGAGACGGGGCTCACCTACCATTATATGACGGATAGGGACGGGCAACTCGCCTTCGCTATGACCGCTCAAGACGGCGAGTTGGCTATGAGTCGGTTGGTCGATAGGAAGTGGGTAAAATGCCAGGTGGACTTGGAACACATCGATATCGAATCCTGTGGCGATGAGCCCGGGCAGGTCGTGGTTTTGGGACCGCGCCAGGATGGGAAGCCTCGTGCTTTGCAGCTGATGGATGCGG
>JBAZHQ010000079.1:4508-13637 GCA_041652235.1 Opitutaceae bacterium
TCAGGCCTACGACTTCAACGGCTGGCTGTATCGCAGCCCGGCGACGCAACAGATCATGGGCGCCATGATCAATCGTGACGGGCCCCGGATGATCTGGTTCAATGAGGACTACAAGAATTTTCAGAAATTGCTGGATGGCATGTTTCCGGGAGTGATCGTTCGGATCATCGGCAGTGACGAGGCTCAGAAAATCTTTCTCATTGCCACGTTCTCTGACCGGCAACCCGTCATCTATAGTTGGGTCGATCTTGAAAAGCGCACGGGCGGGCTGATCAAGAAATCCGCGCCGTGGATCGATCCGCAGCGGATGCAGCCGATGCACATCGTCAAGTTCAAGACCCGCGATGGACGCCGACTCGATTCCTACCTGACGCTTCCGGCGGGAGCGTCGAAGAAGAATCCCCCTCCTTTGGTGGTCCTGCCGCACGGAGGACCGTGGGCGAGGGACAACTGGGGCTATGACAACGAGGCCCAGTTTCTTGCCAGTCGCGGCTATGCGGTGCTCCAACCGAATTATCGCGGCTCGACGGGTTGTAACTGGATGTTTCCCGAGAAGGACGAATGGGATTTTCGAAAGATGCACGATGATGTGACGGACGCCACGAAATTCATGATCGCCTCCGGGCTGATCGACAGCGGGCGGATCGCCATTATGGGCGCCTCTTTCGGTGGCTATCTCGCCGTTTCAGGCGTGGTGAATGAACCGTCGCTCTATCGTTGCGCGGTTACTATCGCCGGGGTGTTCGATTGGGAGCAGCAAATCAAGAATGAGAAATACGACCAATTTGATTCTCCGAGTTACGGGCGGATGATGCGCAAACTCGGTGATGCAAAGAAACAGCCGGAGAAATTCGACGCCATATCTCCCGGGCGGCACGCGGACCAAATTCGCGTTCCGGTCTTTGTGTCCGGCGGCAAGGACGACCGAACGGTGGAGATCGAACAATCGAAGACATTGATTTCGGCGCTGAAGAAATACCATGTGCCGCACGAGACCCTGCTCGTCAGAGAGGAAGGCCACGGCATGAGCCATCTCGAAAACCGAGTAGAACTCTACACCCGCATCGAGGCCTTCCTCGCCAAGAACATGACGCCGGTCCAGAAGTAAGCGTCAGCTCCCTGAGCCCGAGCCGGTCATTTGCGGATGCGACTCGGGTATGCTGAAACGAGCCCTGCCCCTACGGGTGTGAAGGCGCCGGGGTTCGCAACAAGGCGCCGGCATCGCGTTTGCCTGCGGCCACGCGTCCCGTGAAGTCGGCGAGCTGCGGGCCGGCGAACTCCCATGCGCGCAGTTCGTCGATGGTGGTGCGCGAGTCGGCGAAGGTGCCGAGACAGAGGCGCAGGAAGGCGAGGTCCCCCCTGAAGAAGGCCTTGCCGGATCCGCCACCTACAAGCACGTCGCCGGGATTGTCGAGATCGCTCTCGGTGACTTTGCCTGTGAGCGTTCCCTCATCCCGCAGACCGTCGATCCAGATCGTAATGCCGTCAGGGCGCGCCCGGTTGATTTCCACCACGAGATGGTGCCACGCGTCGTCGGAGATCTTCATGGAGGCGACACGCTGTGCCACGAGTTGCCCGGCCTGTTCCAGGCGCAGCCGCGGATGTCCGGCGGCATCAAGATCGAGGGCGTAGCCGGTGCGTCCGTCATGTTTGGCCAAAAGAAGTCCGCCACGACCGGGCGCTGGGCGCAAATAGGCCTCGATGAGGAAACTGCCGGTGCCTACGTCGGGTGTGCGCCAATGGGTGCGATCATAAGTGACCGGCGCACCGGGTCTCTGATAGGAGGTGCGTTCGACATGGGTCGGGCGAAAGAGACCGGCATCGGGCAGGACGAGATATTGAGTGGTGCCGTCGAGCCGGAGCGTATCGGCGGTCCAGTCCTCGAGCGGCCCCGCGACAAAGTCGGTGCGGCTGATATTCACACCCTGCAAGTCATGGCGCGGAAGATCGGAGTATTTCATGCGGTCCAAATAACCCCAGGTGAAGTAGCAGTGTTCGTCGATCACCACGCTTGGGTTGTCGCCCCGCGAATGGAAATTCCATTCCGCCACGCAGCCATAGAGACCCCAGGGCACAAAGACCTTCGCCCCGCGACCGGCGACCGCCGAGTCGTCTGCAAGCCGGAAATCACCCTCGCTGTATCGAGGAAGCAATCGGCGTGGAACGATCTCGCCAACAGGCACGTCCACCTTTGAAAAGTGCGTCAGCGCTGCGCGAAAGTCCGACATTTCCACCCTATCCTGATGGTTCCAGGGTGTCGTCCCTACCGTGGCTGGCGGCTGGCCGGAAAGGAGATTGTTGTCGAGAGCGAGTTCCCCTCTGTGGCGTTCCATGAGTCTGGAGAACTGCGAATCGTACGATGTGACCAGTTTCTTGGGCGCGGAAAAGTACCAGCCCGCAAGCGACATGTCCTCGAATACGTTGCCTAGAAAAGCGGAGTTCACGCTCGTGCGTGTGTAACTGACAACGGCAGCGGCAAAGCGAGCGAAGGAGTTGTTGAAAAAGAGGTTGTCCTGGCCGATGATCTCATGAAGCGCGCCGGTGTTGCAGAGCGGACTCGCCGGATCGTTATTGCTGCCAAGCCCGATATTGTTGAAGAGGTAATTTTTCGATGAGCCATCCAGGTAGTAGGCAAAGCCAAAGCGGCTGTCCATGTAGGTGTAGGGGCCGGGCTCCGCATGGCGCTTGAGGGAACGAGCGTGCCAATAGCCGCCGGGAGCGATGCTCACGTTGTTATAGACGTAGAAAGGCCCGGCCTGCCAGGTCTCGATGCCGCCCCAATCGTTGGTGCCGAGCAACGGTCGATTGACGCGGTTTTGGTAAATGAGGTGGCGGCTGAGCGGCCCATCGCGCGTCTGTCCATCGCCGATGCCGCCGAAAAAGAACAGGCCTGCGCCGTGGATGCGATCAAGGATGTTGCCGGCGACTTCCGTGATCGCGGCGAAGTCAATCTGGATCGCATTCCCGTGCGAACGGGGATGTGGACGGAAACCGATTTGTTCAGCTCGATTTCGAAGTACTTCAACGCGACCTACCTTGCCATAGGGCTGATCGATCTTCACCCACCGGACACCGTCGGTGATCCAGAAAGCGCCATGGTCGGTGTCGTGCACATCGTTGTCGGTAATACTCACATTATCGATCGAGCCGCCGTCATCGGGCGCGGCGCGCAGCCGCACGGCGCGCGTGACATGCTCGAATTTGCAGTGATCGATCGCAATATCGTTTCCGGAGCCCTGGAGCCGGATGGCGGCGGGGTCGACATCATCATTGCCGAGAGGATTGTACTCCGTGATATCCCACTGCACGTTGGTGAAACGGAACGTAAGTCCACGGATGCGGATATGCCGGAGTTCCTTGGCATCGATAAGGCTCAGATACCGGGCGGCTTCGACCTGTGTTGTCGATGGATCAAGATCGCCCGGAAGCCGCACATACAGGCGTCCGCCATCGCCCTTGCGTTCGAACCAGAACTCGCCGGGTGCATCTAGAAATGCGGGTCGGTCCTCGAGGAAATAACGATCGTTGGGCTTGGTCTGCGTTTTCGTAGCTGTGGAGACCCAGTGTTTGAAATCGATGCTTTGGGGGGTGGCCTCATTGAACAGGACCAGCGTTGGGTAGGCCGTGCCCATGAAGCTGGCGTATTCAGTCCAGACCATCGCCCCCGCGAGCTGCTGGGGTGTGAAACGGCCGAGCAGTTCGGGGTCTTCGGCGCGATTCATCGTCTCGCCATCCCGCTCCACTTGCTCGACGCGCTTCCAGACCGCCCACTGGCTGTGGATATCGTCCAAGCTCTCGATCTCCCAATTGGGCGTGCGCGCCAGCGCCAGGCGTTGAATCGCTCCGGATGTCGTTAGCCATGCGGCGCGCGGCAGAAAATCGAGGTCTGCATGCCAGACCTTATCAGCGTCGGGCATCGCCGGATGGCCACCGCGACTCCAGCCTGTTACCTGCTCCGAGCCGGCAAGCACGGCCTCGCCTTCGCCCCAGGAAGGATCGCTCGTGAGCATGATCGGCGCCTCGGCTGTGCCGGTCACGGCAGGCACGAGCCGGCCGCGGTAGGTCACCCCGCGTTTGAAGACATAGGTATCGCGGCCCGCGTCGGCCTTGGCCAACCCGGTGGCGTGGGCGTCCCAAGGATGATGCTTCCAGGGCCGGGCGGTGCTGTCGCCCGCGTTTGAGTCGTCACCCTTCTCGTAATCGATGTAATGCACCGTGGGGCCGGTTTGAAATACAAAGGGTCGCGGCTGCCAGCGCAGATCGCCGATAGGGAGCACTTCGGCCTGCGGTTCCTGCCAGGAGTATTGGGCAACGCTGGCGCCCAGGGCCACGCCTGCCGAAAGAACCATTATGACACCGATGCTTTGCGCAGTTCTCATATTATGAAAAGACTGAGTTGAACCGTCGCGAGATACACTAAAATTTGAGGAAAATAAGGGTCGGGATTTCTACCCGCCTGATCCTTGGTTCATGGAACGCGCGGACTCGGCTGATGACCGCATATTTGTGAAACACTACACTAGCATTGATTTTCCGCAGGGGTTCCGGTAGCGAAGCCACCCTATGAGCATACAGGCGTCGGGGATGCATTTCGCGCCAAGGGGTAAACCGAATCCGGTTGTGAAGCCGGGTGAATTTGTATTTGCCGCCGCGCACCTTGATCATGGGCATATCTATGGACAATGCAACGGACTGACTGAGGCGGGTGCTGTGCTGAAATGGGTGTACGATCCCGATCCCGTCAAAGTGCAGGCTTTCCGTGAAAAACATCCGAGCGTGGCGGTCGCGCGATCGCTCGATGAGATTCTCGCAGATCCTGAGGTGCGCCTGGTGGCCGCCGCCGCCGTTCCTTGCGAGCGCGGGCCGCTTGGATGCCGGGTGATGAAGGCGGGGAAGGATTATTTCACCGATAAAACGCCGTTCACGACACTGGAACAGCTCGAGGAGGCAAAGCGCGTGGTGCGGACCACCGGGCGCAAATACATGGTTTACTACAGCGAGCGGCTGCATGTGGAGAGCGCCATGCACGCCTATGACCTCGTGCGCGGTGGCGCGATCGGCCGCGTGGTGCAGGTGATGGGGCTGGGGCCGCACCGGCTCAGCAAGGCGAATCGTCCCTCCTGGTTCTTCGAACACGCCAAGTACGGAGGCATTATTTGCGATATCGGCAGCCACCAGATCGAGCAGTTCCTCGCTTACTCGGGAGCGAGCGACGGCGAGGTCATGCACGCCTGCGTGGCCAACTACGCCAATCCGGACACGCCGGAGCTCGAGGACTTCGGGGAGGTTTCCCTGCGGCTCGACACCGGTACCACAGCCTATTTTCGCGTCGATTGGCTCACGCCGGACGGCCTGGGCACCTGGGGCGACGTGCGCACGATCATCCTGGGCATGGAGGGTTACATCGAGCTGAGGAAGAACATCGACATCGCCCGGGAGAAAACGGGCGATCATCTCTTTCTCGTCGATGCCAAAGGGGAGCATTATATGTCCCTCGCAGGCAAGGTCGGGTACCGATTCTTCGGCGAGCTGATCCTCGATTTCCTGAACCGCACGGAAACCGCCATGACGCAGGCCCATGCATTCAAGGCTGTCGAACTGGCGCTCCGCGCCCAACTCGCCGCCCGCCGGATCGAGTGAGTTGGTGATGCGGCGTTTGTTCGCGGGCCTCGTGGATATGCCGCGGGCCGAAGGATGGTTTTTTGAACACGGAGCGCGGAGGACATTGAATTTAGATCCGAGAGAAGGCGCAAGAGCTGTGCCTTTTCTTCGCGTCTCCGCGTCTCTGCGCGAGGATGGATCGAAGTCTTTCTTCCTTCCTACTCTCCGGCTGGCATGAGGTACCAGAGGACGAGGTAGGCGATGATGCCTGGCAGTCCGACCGAGAAGAGGGTGAGCAGTGCCCAGATGATGCGGACACGTTTACTGGACCAGCCCAGATGCCTGGCGAGTCCGCTGCAGACACCGGCGATCACGGAATCGGATGTGCTTCGAGTGATTTTCATGGCGAGTTGAGGGGGAAGGGGACTGGTTTTTGCTCCAAGAGGGGAGGCGGCAATCGTATTATCTCAAATCACGCCAGAGTATTTGCGTTGCTTATGTTTGCGCCCAAACTGCTTCAACTGATCGGCAGTTTCGTTAAAACACAGCATCGGCTGTTCGATGACCTGCGCTTTCTTGCCACGTTTCGTGCCGTGTGGAATATTGCCGGGAACCCACATGCCGTCCGCAATGCGTGCGGCTGCGACTTCAGGAGGGAAGAGATGGTTCAACTCCGCTCTCATCTCTGCGAGATATCTTCTCTCAAGTTCGAGATTCCCTGGGTGCAGCCTCTCGATGATTCCGTTAGTAGGTCCGATTTCCATTCCGATCCATCGGCGATTTAAGATCTCTGCCACGGCATAAGTCGTTCCAGATCCGCCGAAAGGATCAAATACGAGATGACCTTCTTCGCTTGCCATGCGAATAACCCGATCGAGAAGCTTGATGGACAGTTCGTTCGATCCGACGCGTCTTTTGAATTTCGCATGGCGAACCGGGGGGATGTCGCTCCATACATCGCTTAGGTTAATCCCCAGCGGGTTCATTTTGTCTTTATAGCCGCCGTAGTCCTTGGTCTCGCCATGGCAATGCCGGCAGGTTTCCATTGGTAGCCGGTCGGGCTTGAAGACCGCCGGCTTGGCGCCTTTCACGTAGTAAAGGAGGGAATAGTGGCTTGGGTACAGCCTTCCTTGGATCGGAAGACGATATGCTATCTCTATCGCTATCCAGTTCCGGAAGGTGAGTTGTTTCCTTAGGTGTTCTCCAAGGGCGAGATTCCAGCGAGGCAGGTTAAAAAGAAAAAAGCTGCCGCCAGGTTTCAATATGCGAGCGCATTCAGAGGTCCAATCATACGACCATTGCAGGTAATCGTCCTCCATCAGGCTATCGTTCATTTCTGAGGGATACCTCTTCCCAAGGTTGAAGGGAGGGTCGGCAAAGACGAGATCTATGCTGTCCGATTGGATTTCTGGCATCAGACTGATGCAATCCCCCTGGAAGAGGCTCCCCCGATGCGTCTCGAAAGCCGGCACGACAGCTCCTCTCAGTGACTTAAAGGGCTCCATATCATGGATATCATGGTTGCTTTCAGCAGGCATTGGAAGAGGGGATCAAACTATGGGGGAAAAGTAGTGGGATGCAATAAAACTGTCAGAAAGGTGCCAATGGACACTCCTTGGGCATCTGAGATTCCATTACTCTCGTGGCATCATGAAAATCACGAATGCACCTGCAATCGATGACGACGTTCTCGTTTTCGAGCGGCATCCAGTCGGAAGAAGGAAATTCAACGAGTGCGTCCGACGCGCTCTGCGTGAGCTTGCCTCAAAGAGCGACTTAACGCCGAATTCCGCGGCCAAGCGCGCAAATTTGGATGCCTCATTCTTGCGGAGAGTGATGGCGGGCAAACGCACTATTGGCATGTTCACCCTCTTCAAGATCGCCTCGGTTGCCCGCGTCGATGCATCCGACTTTGTAGGCATGGTGGAAAGCGAGCTTCGCGAGGCGCTGAAAGAGGAGGAAGCGCAATGAAATTAGTCACCCAGGAATTCCTCCTTGGCGGTAATCCAAAGGAGTGGCCTGAGCCCATTGGGAAAGCATTCGCTCAAATATCCCAGGCGATTAAGGCTGTTGTCTGGCCAGTCGATTCAAACCGGTTTCGCATCAACCCCACGTTCATGGGCAATGGAGTAAAGCCGATAAAGGATGGGTTTGTTTCTCACTTGGGAACCAAGGGATGGGAGCTTGAAGTCCGTGCCAGCATTACAGCGGAAAGCTCTCCCGGGAAGATCGATGCTATCAAGCGCCTTGCCGATGGAAGCATTATAGCGGTGGAATGGGAAACGGGTAACATTTCCAGTTCACATCGCGCAATGAACAAGATGGTTGTGGGGATGCTAAATAAGCGTGTCGCCGCCGGCTTTCTAATCTTGCCCGAAAGGACTCTCTACAAATATCTCACTGACAGGATTGGGAACGTTCAAGAGCTCCGGCCTTACTTTCAAATGTGGAAGTGTATGCCGATAGAAGGGGTCTTGTGCGTTTTAGGGGTCGAACATGACAGCACTTCGGAGAAAGTCCCTTGCATTCCGAAAGGCTTCGATGGCTTGTCGATTGGCGGACGCCAAAGGAATGTACGGTAAGGTGAATGGGCTTGCCGAGTCGTAGCGAGGGAAGGTGCCCGGCTTCGCTACGCTACCAAGGCAGTCCCCAATCTTTGGTGTAGACCCGTTTTCTGCCCGCCTTCGCCCGTTGGGACTACGGCTGTGCCCGCCGTAGCCTTGTGCGAAGGAGGGCGTGGCACCTTTTCGATTCGAAAAGGTGGAGGCGCGGGTCGGAATTGAACCGACGCATAGAGGTTTTGCAGACCTCGGCCTTACCACTTGGCTACCGCGCCTTAACCTAATCACACAAACAAGTTGTGTGAGTTTTCTGTTTCTTTGAGTTCAGAGTTGTCACCCAGAATTGTCACCGTATGCTCTTGAGCATGGAAACCGAAGCTCTTGGAGGAGAGACAAAGGCTGCTCGAAAGGTGGTGTTTCATCGGGTGGCGGAGAATCTGTATCGTTTGGAACAGAGCGGGGGGTATTACGCTTTGCTCAAACGCGCTGACAAGCAATTTCGTCGTTCTCTTAAAACAAAAGATCGAAAGCTGGCCGACCGTCGCCTTTCGGAACTGCGTGGTCAGGTCGGTATTCTGAAAACGTCCTTGGATGCCCGCCTGAGTTTCGAGGAGGTAGCGAAGCTCTGGATGCAGGCCACCAGCCATACGCTCAAGGCCGCCAGCATCACCCGTCGGGAAACCTGCATCAAGAACCTCGCCCCCTTTTTCGCAGGCATGCCGATCCGCAATGTTCAGTCGAAGCACTGCGAGCGCTGGCTGTCTGAGCGGGCGTCCAAGATCGCTCCCCAGACCATGGCGAACGAGTTGAACGTGATGCGCCCCATCTTCGCCTATGCCGTCAAAAGCGGCCTGATGCTGGCAAACCCTGCTGCCGACATACGCCGCCGCAAATTCGTTCAGAAGACCATCGTCGTGCCCACCCGGGATCAGTTCGCCAAGTTGATCCAAACCATCCGGCAATCTGA
>JBAZHQ010000080.1:0-13474 GCA_041652235.1 Opitutaceae bacterium
TCACGGCCTCTGAGATCCCCTGGAACGGGCACGATTACGCCGCCCTCGCCAAGGGACTGGGCGAGGCGACGCAGGCGCTGGCCGCCGAGATTCTCTCCTCTCTTCCCGAAAAAAAGCGCAGTGCCGGCACACCGGCGCTCTGAACGCGTCCTGGAGCAGCAGGGTCGCAACCAAAGAGGCCAACGGTCGGACGGTGGCGGCGGAGCCGCCTCAGTGACGAGCTTTGCTCGTCTCGGTGGTGCCGTAGGCACCTCGGTCGGACAGTCCTGCCGCCGTCGCCAGCGCGTATCCGCTTTGCTATGACGAATGTGGCTTTGAGGCAGCCGGCCGCGCTAGAATACGCATGTCTCATGCTATCGTGCTGCCATGTCGATATTTACCACCCGATGTATTCTTTGATACGGCTTGGCCCGGGTTTTGCTTTGGCAGCATTACGCGATGCGCATCGCCTGCCTCTCATCAAAAGCACCAAACCATGAATACAAAAAAATTGTCTCTTCTGCTCTGCATTGCGCTCTTTGCAACCTTTCTTCCGGCTTTCGCCGACGGCGTTTCAACGATCGTGACTCCTTCGGTCGTGTCCCAATACATGTTCCGCGGCGTGCGCCTCGGGGGTCCTTCCTTCCAACCTTCGGTCGAAGTCGATTCAGGAGGCCTTGCGATCGGAATCTGGGCAAACAAGCCGATCGCCGACAAGGTTCCCGGGCAATCCGATCCGGAGATCGATCCCTACGGTTCCTACACCTTCACGATTAACGACAGCTTCAGCATCCAGCCCGGTTTCACCTACTACACCTACGTCAACGCGAAAACGTCCAACGGCTTTTACAAGGACACGTTCGAGCCCAGCATCGCTGCCAACTATTCCGTCGGGAATCTCAAGCTGACCCCGAAAATTTACTACGATTTCGTCCTGGAAGGTCCAACCTACGAGTTGAACATCCTCTATGCGGTTCCGCTGAAGGAGCAAAATACCGAGCTGGATTTTACCGCCACGGCAGGCACGTACCGCTGGGACAGCTCGATCAAGGGAGCCAGCCCGGATATCGAGAATCGGGGCGATTACTACCTGGTCGGCCTCTCGATGCCCTTTGCGATCACCCAGGCTCAAAAGCTCACTCTCGGGTTCGCTTATGCGAAGGGTTCCTCAAACGAGTTTAAGCAAGCGGGTGTCACCACCGTAAATACGTCCGCAGCCGGCCATGGCGTGGCGACGATCAGCTACGCGATCACCTTCTGATTGCCAAGGCCTTAACAAAAGGCAACGAAGCGGTCTCTTAAAGGACCACATCAAGGGTTACGTTGCATACGTTCAACAACGAGGCCTCTGAGGTTGCACGACTTTATACGCTTCGTTGCCTTCTGTTAAAATTGAATTGATTGGCCAGACTCGACTGCGGTCCCGCCGCTCCAAGACCTCTGTATTCCAACAAAACATTCAGGCGCCATCTCCGTGCTTCGCCATCAGCCAGGCTAGAAGCAAGAGGGTTCGCTCGGCGTCGGGCATGCGGCTCCCCCGGGTGAAATAGGCGTTCACCGCCTGCCGGTGCAGACCGAGCAGGCGCCCGAGCCTTGCTTGCGCGCCGTGTTCCTTGAGATGGGGCTTCATGTGCTCCCTCAAGATATTCCACAGAGGCGTGCGAGTCCCGGGACGCAGGGTCGCGCCGCGGCGACCTGACTCAGCAGGCTTCTCATGTTCTGCGGCAAGTTGAACGGCGGCCGTTTCCAGAAAATGCTGTATCATGTCCTGGGACAACTCGATGTGCGGCGTGCATTTTTGCATAGGCTGTTGTCTATTGGTTGACGCACCACATGCAACGTATTTCCCCCTTCCGCCCAGACGAGGTCATCCTTTGACCGCACCGGCTGTCACGCCACGCACGATCTGTCTCTGTAGCAGCAGATAGACGATCAGGATCGGAAGCGTCACGAGCACCAGACCGGCGAAGAGCATGCCGAAATCGGAACGATACTGCGAGGTGATGGCCAGATTGGCCAAACCGAGGGGCATCGTTCTCACGTTTCCGGAAACGTCGCCGCTCGTAAGCATGAAGGCATAGAAGTACTCCTTCCACACTCCGATGAATTGGAAGATCGCAACCGTCACGAGCCCGGGCCGGGAAAGGGGGAGCATCACTTTCCAGAAGGCTTGAAACTCGCTGCACCCGTCGATGACGGCGGCCTCATGGATCGCCCTGGGCAGGGATCGGAAGAACCCGGCGAGAACGAAGATCGTGAAAGGAAGCCCGTTTGCCCCATAGACGAGGATCAGCCCAAGCCTGGAGTTGAGCAGCCCCAGCTCGCGGAGTTCGAAGAACAGCGGCACGATGGCGAGCTGCGCGGGCAGCGTGAGGCCCGTGAGGAAGACCCAGAATAGCATCTTGCCGCCAGGAAACCGAAATCGGGCGATGGCATAAGCCGCCATCGCACCCAGGCTCACGCTAAGCGCCACCGAGGACACGGTAACCAGCACGGAGTTGAGAAAGTAGTCCCCGAAGCGGGCCTCGGTCCAGGCGCGTGCATAATTGTCCCACCGGATCTCGCCCGCCCCCGGGAGGGCGAAGGCGTCCCGAAAGATCGCCTCATCCGCCTTCAGCGACGAGTAGGCCATCCAGATCATCGGATACACGACCCACAGCGCATACCCGAACAACGCCGCCGTGATCATCCAGCGGGAGACGTGCATCTGATTTTGGGGGAACGCAGAGGACATGGAGGGGAAGGAAGGTCGCAGAGGTTACATTTTCTGGCGACTGTTGATAACTCTACGAATGCCATCCCTCATGTGAGCGACATGGAAGTTAAGTAAAAGTCCTAGTTTGCAGTTTGATAATCGAAGGTAGGAAAGAAGCTGTGCTTCATGCACCGGTTCAAGTTTGGATATCGCCTTAAGCTCAACAACGATCTGACCATCGACGAGGATATCGATGCGATAGCCTTCCTCCAAGCGCAGTTCTTCATAGATGATTGGCAGCTTCTTCTGCCTCTCAACTTTGATCCCCGCTTTCTGAAGCTCAAAGCACAGGCATGCTTCATATGCCGACTCCAGGAGTCCGGGACCAAGAGAGGTATGGACTTTCATGGCCGCCCCGATGATCCGCTTGGTAAGCTCATCACCCCCTTCTCTGCGACCTTCCTTCACCTCTGTGCCCTCTGCGTTCCATCAGTGCATTAGCTGCCCCGCGTTCAATCCTGTTCGTCGCCTGCCTTGAAATGTCTCAGAACCAGCGCGCTCGCTCCGAGCACCAGCACGAGCATGACTGTGGCAATGGCCGTGGCGCGGCCAATTTGGGACTCCTTGAACATCGTTGTGACCAGCAGGGTTCCCATCGTATGCGTTTCGCTCGTGGGATCCTGGGACGTCATCAGCCAGACCATCTCGAAGGCGTTCAATCCTCCGATGACGATGAACACCACCGAGATTCCGACGACCTCGCGTATCTGCGGAAGCGTGATGCTGAAGAACTGCCGCAGCGGCGTGGCGCCGTCGATTGAGGCCGCTTCATACAGCTCCTGATCGATTCCTTCCATCGCGGCCAGGTAGAGCACCAGGTTGAAACCGCAGGCCATCCACACGTAGATCGGAATCATCGACCAGTAGAGATTCTGGGCGGAAAGCCAGGGATGCCCTGCAAAGCCCTTGAGCCAGTCCAAACCCAACCACTGCCCCGCCGAGGCGAGCCCGGCGTTGACCAACCCTCCGTGCGGTTCATAGGCGCTCATCCAGAGAAGGGTCGCCGCGATGCCTCCAAGCAGATTCGGGAACAAAAGCACGGCCCTCAATAGGCCTGCTCCTTTCACGCCCCGATGAATCAGGCAGGCCAGCGAGAGCGAAACCGGCACGACCGCCAGCGCGGGCACGACGACAAGAAAAAGATTGTTTCGCAGGGCGAGCCAGAAGGCGTCGCTCTCGAAGAGCAGCCACTTAAAATTGAACAGCCCCGCCCAGCGGACCTCTCCCAGGCCGTCCCAGTGCGCGAAGGACCAGGCAAGCGCCACAAGGCCGGGCAGAAGGGTGAACAGTCCGTAAAGCAGGAAGGCCGGGCCCGCGAAGCCGAGCGCGCCGGGCTTCGAAAGGGAGGGGCGCGTGCCAGCCGCGGCCTCTGTACCCGATTTCTGGGTACCCCTTTTGCTGCATAGTCCCGCCATCGTCTTTCCCCAGAGGAGAGCCATCGCGAGCGCAGCCATGGCCAGGAGCAACAGGGTCCCGGCGACCGGGTGTCTCACCGATACCGAGTCGGGATTTTTCCCGCGGTTTCGTTCGTCTTCCGCCGCGCGCTCCAGCCTTTCTCCATACTGCCGGGGCGTCACCTTCCCGGTGAAGAGTCCGAGGCGCGCGTCCGTCATCGCTTGCAGCAGCCCGGGCGGCACAAGCATGTTTGGCGGCGCCGAATAGGCATCCCGGGCTCGGCCTATGATCTCCGCCGTGGAGCGCATCAGCGGGGAATAGGCGCCGGGCCGCACGCTCCGCAGGGCAACGGGGGAATCCACCGCCTTCGCAAACGCCTCCGCGCGCTCCCTCGACGTGAGATAGCGGAAGAAATCGACGGTCGCGCGGACTCGCTCGGGATCGCCCGTCTTGAAGAGAAAAAAGTACTCGCTGCTGGTCTGGATGGCGGAAGGTTCGGCCGCGCCATCGGCCCAGACGGGGAAATTCATCGCCCCCAGTTCGAAGCCGGCGGGGATTCTCCCCTTCATCTCGTTGACGAACCACGATCCTGAAATCGTCATCGCGGCCTTTCCTTCCAGGAAGATCAACTGGGCGCCGGTATGGGAAAGCCCCTCCCACCCCGCAATAAGTTCGCGCGAGGCGATCCTCTGGGCGAGAGCCGCGGCCCTGATGTACTTCGGATCTGCATAAGCGCCGGGGGCAAGTGCTCCGAGGCGCCGCCATCCTTCCTGGCCGGCCAGGTTAAAATAACCCGCCCGCAGGAAGGCCTCGCCGTAACTGCGCAGATACATTCCCGGAAGCGCGATCGGCGCTATGCCGGCCGTGCGCAAGGTCTCGCAGGCGGCAAGGAATTCGTCCCAGGTGCGCGGTTCGCCGATGCCGTGCTCCCGAAACAGCTTCTTGTTGTAGAAGACCGTCCAGATGGAGCAGGCGAAGGGTATCCCGTAGGTTCTCCCCTCCAGGCGCCAGCTTTCGAGCGTCCCCGGCGAGAAGGTGTCCGCCCAGCGGGCGTCTCCCTCCCAGTTCGGTCCTTCAAGCCAGGGAGCAAGGTCGGCCACGCGCCCTGCGGCGATGAGCTGCGGCCAGGCCAGCTCGGCGGTCGTGGCGTCGGGATAGTTGCCCCCCATGGCGCGCACACGGACTTTGTCGGCTATGCGCGGATCGCCATAGAGGCGCACTTTCACGCCGGGGCGCATCGTCTCGAAGCGCCTCGCGGTCTCCTCGAAGAACGCGGAGCCGTAGCCCGCCGCATGTATCGGAATATCCAGTACCATCTCGGCGCGCAGCGCGGGGACGGCAAACGCCAGGAGCACGCAGGCGGCGAAGGCGGGGGCGCCTGCCGTCAGGCGTCTGGGGTTCCACCGACTCGAAAGCTTTGGGCGCCGAATCACCGGTCAAAACCCATTGCCATTCTCCCGGCCTTGCAATCAATCCTTTCGCCCGGTCCCCGTCCCGGCGGATTTGCGTTGCCGTGGCCGCTATCAAAGCAGATAGAAAGCCCCGATCGATGCCGGCGAGGGCAGCCTCACGTCCGTTCACGGGACCTTTGCCCGCAATCCGGCTGAACCGACGTCAACACACTCCCTTTCCTCGATGTATCAGGTCACTTTTTCCGAACAGGCCATGAACGAGCTTAACCAGCTCGACAAGCTCGCCCAGCTCTCGGTCATCGAGCCGCTTAGCGCGTTGAAGGCTTCCGATCTTTCCCACCCGCGGGAGCCGCTTGGAAAATTTCATCGCCGCGGGAAGGAATTCTACCGCCTCCGCTCTGACCAATATCGGTTCTACTTTCTGGTCAAAGGCGATATTCTCCATATCTCCTATATCCTCCATAGCAACTCTCTGGAAGATTTCCTCTTGCGCAACAAGCTCCCCGTCACCGAACAACAGTTGGTCGAGCAGAACTCCAAATTCTGGAGATATCTCGAAACGCTTCGCAAATAGGCATCAACTCATACGCCCCTCATGGCCAGCCGCCGCGTCATCGATCCAGCCAATTGCAAGGAGGATCTCAACTTCAGGGAAGATCCTTACAACGTCACCCAGGCTAGCCGCATCTTCTTCCTCCCCAATGCAGCCACCGCAGGCAATCTCTTTTGCGGTTTCATGGCTGTGATTCACTGCATTCAGGCGCGCCTCGCGGAAACCGCGATTGACGGCATCTACCTGGGAACCGGCGCGGCCGATCACTACCGGCAGGCCGTCTATTTTATCTTTGGAGCTGCAGCCTTCGATATGCTGGACGGCCGGCTCGCCCGCATGGGAGGCCGCGAGTCGCTTTTCGGGGTCGAGTTCGATTCCCTGGCAGACGTGGTTTCCTTCGGGATGGCGCCGGCGCTGATGATGTTTTTCTTCATACTGTCGCCTACTCAAGGCTTCATGTGGTTCCGAAACGTCGGATGGGTTGTGGGATTCATCTACCTTTTGTGCGCTGCGATGCGGCTGGCGCGCTTTAATGTGATCACAAATCCCCTGCTTCGTCGCAGTGCCAAGGAAGCCAGCAAAGATTTTCTTGGACTGCCTGTTCCCGCAGCAGCAGGCACAGTGGCCTCCACCGTTCTTTTTCTTCTTCGTCTTCAGGATTCCGATCATTCTCTTAATCGGTGGGCTGTTGTTCTCCCTTTTCTCATGCTCCTCATCGCCATCCTCATGATGAGCACCATCCGTTATCCCAGCGGCAAGAATCTGGACATGCAGACCAAGACCAAGCTGCGCACCTTTGTCGGATTGCTGGCTTTGGTGCTTTTGGTTGTAACCTTCAAGGAAATCGCATTATTATGTATCTGTATAGGATACATATTCTTCGGACTATTCCGTTATCTACGCCGCCCCCGCTTTAAACGCGCATCGTCAGTTCCTAACAATTCGGTGTGAACAATCGTCCAACATCATCTCAACAACTTTTATCTTGCGAATAAGTCATTGGTTATTGGACCCGCCTAAAGTCTTATTCACTGTTACCAGCGATCGGATTTTCCTCTAAAAACCTTCAGTTGCTGGTCTTTTTCGCATCACATAATAATACGGCTTTAATTCATTATTGAACCTATCTGTCTTTAGCCTTTGTTAATACTTCAAAAATAACGAGCAGCCCCACCGATGAAATTCAAGATCAACCGCGACCACTTTGCCAACGGATTAGCCCAAGTGCTCAATGTAGTTGGCTCAAAAGCTACCATGCCGATCTTGAGCAATGTGCTCATTGAAGCTGAGAAAGATCAAATTTCTCTCTCAACAACCAACCTCGATCTCGGCATTCGCTGCAAGATCAAGGCTGAGATCAAGGAAGCCGGATCGGTAACGCTGCCCGTAAAACGCTTGGCAAACATAGTTCGTGAACTGCCCAACGTGGATGTGACCGTGGATGCAGCGCCAAATCATCAGGTAAAACTTTCATCCGGCGGTTCGACGTTTCGCATCATGGGCATCGGGAAGGAAGAGTTTCCTCCGCTGCCTGAATTTGGCGACGAGAAAGCCTTTACCCTCGAACAGGCTGAGCTTCTTTCGATGCTCAAGAGCGTCTCGTACGCCGAGTCCCAGGACGAAACGCGGTATATTCTTAACGGCGTCTTTTTCAATTTCCGCGATGGCAAGTTCTCGCTTGTGGCTACCGATGGACGCCGCCTCGCCCTGATGTCGAAGGACATGGAAGTCGCCCCTGAAAGTGCCGGTTCCATTATTCTTCCCGCGAAGACAGTTTCCGAGCTTAGCCGCCTTCTCGACAAGGGTGAAAAGGTGAAGATTAATTTCAACGATCGCCGCTGCGCCTTCCAGATCGCCAGCAACAAGGATTCCGGTGGCCTTGTCGATTCGATCTATCTCTACTCGAAGGTCGTCGAGGGGAATTATCCCAACTATAATCAGGTGATTCCGAAAGAAACTCACCAGCGCATCAAGCTCGAGCGCGAACTCTTCCTCCAGTGTATCCATCGCGCGTCGCTTGTTTGCTCGGAGAAGGCCAATCAGGTGAGGCTCAAGCTTACCAGCAACCTCCTGGAAATCACCGCGCAGAGTCCCGATTTCGGAGAGGCCCACGAATCCATGGCGATCAACTACAGCGGTCCAGACCTTCAGGTGGCCTTCAATCCTGCCTTTCTCATGGATCCGCTCAAGGCGGTCCTAAAGGATGAAATCTTTTTCGAGCTCAAGGATGAGATCAGTCCCGGCGTGTTTAAGACGCTCGACAGCTTTGTCTGCGTCATCATGCCCGTGCGCCTGAGCTAAGGCCGCAAACAACCTGCCAGGGGCCTCTGCGACCCGCATGGGACTGGAACCAAGAACACCCGCCACACGGCAGAATGTTCCGCCCAAATTTCGAAAGCACCGATGGACCCTTCCTATCCTTTGCTCGCAGCGATGGCGATGTCACTGGCTTTGCTTCAAATCAACCAGCGCCTCGCCTCGCCCGTCATTGCGATCGTAAACCGATGGATGCGCTGGTTCATTTTCGCATTCGGCACGGCCTACATCATCGACGCATTCGGCTTGATCGACCGCCCCTATTGGGCGCTTGCCGCCATCTGCTTTCTTCTATGGTTCCTGCTTGAGACTCTTTACAACTGGGTGGCCATTTCGGCTCTCAGCCACAGTCCGTTGCCGCTCTTTCCCCGCTACCTGCCCAATCCCGGCGGAGACGAATGGCCGATGCAGGCCCGGCTTCTGAAGGCAAGAGACTGGATGAGGGCGCACGGTTATCGTCATCTCCAGGCTTTGCGAGCGGAGGTGGGTGGAGGCATCCATCTGCGGGTATCGGTGTATGAAAACGAGAAGGACAAGGTCCGTGCCCAGCTCATGTTCATGCCCGAATCGAACGGAGCGGTGTCTCTTGCCTGCGTTCTCACATCGATCGTCCAAAATGGAGGCCGGGTTGTGACCGACAACCTGCACATACCCTTTGGCGGTTTCTATCCGGAGCGCTGGTCCGTGGAGCGCATGCCCTGGTGCCGCTCCCTTCCCAAGCTTGTAGAGAGGCACATGAACCGGCTTGCCCGAATCGAAACCCCGATCAAAGCCAATTTGATCGACCCTTTGTCGGACATCTCCACCGCTCAAAACGAACTGGATCGGCTCAACACGGATCTCGGGTTTCTCTTTCCCCACGGGGATCGCGAGGAACACGGAAAGATCACCCATGAAGGGCGCTATCGTGTTTGGAAAGAGATCTGGATGCTGGACTACCTGGGTCGCAGCGCGAGATACCTGTGAGCCTTGATTCTGCGGATCGAAACACGATCCCTTTTAACCACGGAAGACAGGACGACACGGAATAGAACCAAGACATTGCATTCGGATCTTTTCGCACTGCGGGATTCACGATTCCTTTCAGGATGAGATGAATTTTCAGCGGGCATCGGTGCGGGTAAAAAATGCTACAAGACGTTGATTATACGGCGGAAAGTTGTAGCATTAACACTATGTTAATTATCCCGGATGAAGCTGATCGCTTGATCCACCAGAACCTCCACAGGCTGCCATCCGAGCCTTGCGAACTGGCGGAGGCGCATGGGCGGATTTTAAGGGAGGATATTACGGCGGACCGCGACCTGCCTCCCTTCGATCGCGTGGCGATGGATGGCTATGCCCTGCGTTTTCAGGAGCTCGCCGGCGGAAGGCGCATTTTCACAGTGGCGGCCCTGCAGCGTGCGGGAATGCCTCCCGGGTCGATTCCTAAAGCGGTCGATTCCTGCATCGAGGTGAAAACAGGCTCCGCCATGCCCTTGGGAGCGAATTGCGTGGCGCCCTATGAGGAGACGGAACGCACGGGCGATCGCATCACGATCATATGCGAATTGGCGGAGCTCCGGAAAGTGCAAGCCCTGCATCTCAAAGGAAGCGACTTCAAGAGGGGAGCCGCCATCGTTCGGTCGGGGACAACCCTTGTCTCAAGAAAGCTTGCCGTTGCAGCTTGCTGCGGGAAGACCGTGCTCCGCGTTTCAGAGCGTCCTCGTATCACTATCGTGGTGACAGGCGCCGGACTCGTCGATCCCGGCGCAGCCCTGGAGCCCTGGCAGATGAGGCGCAACATCGACATTTCCCTTCAGGCCTCCCTCCGGGCCGCAGGCTTTTCCCAGGTCGGGTGCATTTCCGTGGATGACACCCGGGCCGGGCTGGCTGGCGCGCTTTGCCCCGCCGTGGAACGCGGGGATTGGGTGATCGCGACGGGTGGCATATCAGGTGGAGACCTAGGCTTTCTTCCCGGTGTTCTATCGGATCTGGGAGTGAAGATAGTATTTCACGGGGTCGCCCAGAGACCGGGGAAACAGATGTTATTTGGGGTTGGCCCGCGAAAATCGCCCATATTCGCGCTTCCTGGGAATTCCACCGCCGTATTCATCTGCATGCATCGCTACGTCATTCCATCGCTTTACGTCGCAAGCAAGGCGAGGAGTATCGGGCTAGCAAAGGTGGAACTCGCCGGTGCGGTGACTTTCGAACCGGAACTGGACTACTTCCTGCCCGTGAAGCTTGACCCCAGATCGGCGGGAAGAATAGCCATTCCCGCGCCCCTGAACTCTTCCGGCGATTTCACGCACCTAATCGGCACCGACGGATTTGTGGTGCTTCCTGCGGAAACTGACGCCTTGCCTGCAGGTACGACGGTCGACTTCTGGCATTGGGTCTGAGTCCGGTGTTTTCTAGGTTGAAGGAAATCCGTTCCGGTATTTCCGTCACGACATGCCAGCGCATGAATCGCCCCATTTTGCAGCGGCGAAGGTAATCGCCTCATCGGAGGCTCTCCTGGTCTGTGCGGGCGCCGGCATGGGAGTGGACTCGGGCCTGCCGGACTTTCGCGGCAAAGAGGGCTTCTGGAAGGCGTATCCCAGGGCGAAGGAACTGGGGGTCTCCTTCGAGGAACTGGCCAATCCCGCGTGGTTCCAATCGGACCCCGCCCTCGCCTGGGGGTTTTACGGTCACAGGTATCGACTCTATTGCGGCACCACCCCGCATGAAGGCTTCGGCATCCTGCTGCGCTGGGCCGAGCGGATGCACCACGGACATTTCGTGTTCACTTCCAACGTGGACGGGCAGTTCCAGAAAGCCGGTTTCAATGACGACCGGGTCGTGGAATGCCACGGCTCGCTGATGCAGTTGCAGTGCGTGAAGCCCTGCTGCTCGGCAGCCTGGCCCGCTCCTTCATCGATGAATCTCCAGATCGATGAGGGAAAACTTCTCGCGCAGGGAGAGCTGCCCCGTTGCATAAGCTGCGGAGGACTCGCGCGGCCCAATGTGCTGATGTTTGGAGACAGCTTATGGATCGACGGTAGAAGCTCCGCCCAGGAAATCCGGTTTCGCCTGTGGTTGAGGAAGCTGGCGCGGGGAAAGCTTGCCGTCGTCGAGGTGGGCGCAGGAAGGGCGATACCGACGGTGCGCCGGTATGCGGAGCAACTCTCGCAGGCTGCGGGAACCCCTCTGATACGAATAAATCCTCAGGATTCGGAAGGCCCTGCGGATTGCATCTCGATTCCGGAAGGGGCTCTTGAAGCGCTCAAGAAGATAGACGCCGCGTTGTCCTAAAAACCTCGGTTGAAACACAGAGGCCGCGGAGCGGCCACCGTCCGGCAGTCCTACCGTCTTCAAGCCTGCCGGGAATCTAGTGCTTGCGCCGTTTGACGGCCAACTGGGCGACAGCGAAGCGCACCAAGCCTTCGTAGCGTTCCACTTCGGCTGGATCCAGAGTTTCCTTCGTCTTGAGGGCTTCCTGGGCGCGTTCGACCGCTTTTTCGGCGGCGGATTCGTCAATCTGTTCCTCGCGCATCGCATGTTCGGCGAGCACGGAGACGATATCGCCTTCGACCTGCAAGAAGCCGCCGGCGACCGCAAGGAATTGGGTATGGCCGTTCTTTGTGGCGCGAAGCTCGCCATCCGCAACCTGGCAGAGCAGCGGAATATGGCCCGGGAGAATGCCGATTTCTCCATTCGCCGTCGGAATCACAACGGTCTCCACCGTGTCGTTGTAAACACGGGCTTCGGGGGTGACGATTTGGAGCGTGAGGGGCATGGATTACTTCTTCCCGGCTGTCTTTAGGACTTCGTCGATCGTTCCCTTCATGTAGAAATCGCCTTCCGCGACGTCGTCGAGCTGGCCATCGAGAATCATGCGGAATCCGCGGATGGTTTCCTTCACGGGCACATAGGCGCCCGGGAAGCCGGAGAAGACCTCGGCCACATGGAAGGGCTGCGAGAGGAAGCGTTGGATTTTCCGGGCGCGATACACGGCGAGCTTATCCTCGGGGGAAAGCTCATCGAGGCCGAGAATCGCGATGATATCCTGCAGATCCTTGTAGCGTTGCAGAACGCGCTGAACCTCGCGCGCCACGAAGTAGTGCTCCTCGCCCACGACGTCCGCGGAGAGAGCCTTGGACACCGAGGCGAGCGGATCGACGGCGGGATAGATTCCCAGCTCGGCGATGGAGCGCTCGAGCACGATCGTCGAATCAAGATGGGCAAAGGTGTTGGCGGGCGCCGGATCGGTGAGATCGTCGGCGGGAACATAGACGGCTTGGAAAGAGGTGATGGAACCCTTCTTCGTGGAGGTAATGCGCTCTTGGAGGATGCCCATTTCGTTGGCGAGCGTCGGCTGGTAGCCCACCGCGGAGGGAGAGCGGCCCAGGAGGGCGGACACTTCGGAACCGGCCTGCGAGAAGCGGAAGATGTTGTCGATGAAGAGCAGCACGTCCTGGTTCTTCTCGTCGCGGAAATACTCGGCGACGGAGAGGGCGGACAGGCCCACACGCATACGGGCGCCCGGGGGCTCGTTCATCTGGCCGTACACGAGAGCGACCTTGGACTTGGAGATGTCCTTCTGGTTGATGACGCCCGCGTCGGACATCTCGTGGTAGAGATCGTTGCCTTCACGGGAGCGCTCGCCCACTCCGGCGAACACGGAGAAACCGCCGGCCACCATGGCGATGTTGTTGATGAGCTCCATGATCACAACCGTCTTGCCCACGCCCGCGCCGCCAAAGGCGCCGACCTTGCCGCCCTTGATGAAGGGGCAGATCAGGTCGATGACCTTGATGCCGGTCTCGAGAATGTTGGACTTGGTTTCCTGCTCGACCAGGGTGGGAGCGGGACGGTGAATCGGATAACGCTTCGTATGAGGCACCGGACCGCGGTTGTCCACCGGGTCGCCCGTCACGTTTATGATGCGGCCCAATACGCCGTCGCCCACGGGCACGGTGATGAAGGAACCGGTATCTATGACCTCCATTCCGCGTTTCAGGCCCTCGGAGGAGGACATGGCGATCGTGCGGGCCACACCGTTGCCGAGATGCTGCTGCACTTCGAGCGTGAGCTTCTCAG
>JBAZHQ010000081.1:0-1232 GCA_041652235.1 Opitutaceae bacterium
AACTGCGCGGCCACTTCTCACGGTTTGCCAGCTTTCTGCGCAACCAGAGCATGATGATCAGCACGCAAAGAGTGCGTGAAAAGAGCGTGGCGATTCCCGCGCCGGTGAGGCCCAGGCTGGGCGCGCCGAGGTTGCCATAGATCAGCACCCAATTGAGCGCGGCATTCAACCCTACGCATGAGAAGAGGATGGCCATGGGTATCCATGCGAAGGCAAGGGATTCGGCGTACTGGCGGAGCACCTGGAAAAGCATCGCGGGGACGAGCGAGACGGCGAAGAGCAGGAAGAACGGCACGACCTCGGCGATGACTTCGGGCGGTTGCTGGAACAGATCCAGCCGCAACGCGAGCACGCCCATCAGGAGGCTGCCGGCGATCCCTGCGCCCAGCGCAAGGGCGAGACCATGCCTCAGCCAGATTACGCAGTCTGCCGGACGATCCGAGCCATGGCTTCGGGACACGAGCACGGCCACGGGCAGCAGCAATCCCAGGCCTACGAAATAAAACAGGCTGAATACGCTGTTCGTAAAGGCGGATGCCGCGAGAGGGACGGTGCCCACTCTGCCGATCATGAGGCTGTCCACCACACCCATGAGAACCATGCTTGCGGAGCCGAAGGCGATCGGCGTGGCGAGCTTGAGGGTGGCCTGGGCCTCTTTTGCAATCAGGCGCATGGGTATCGATAACGGATCAACTCCAATCCCTTGCCAAGCGTTGCGTGAAGGCCGGAGAGTGTAAGTATAGTAAGAGCGAAAGGGGGATGATTGCCGGTAGCTGACTGCCGGCAACCGAGTATCGACGACCGAAAGCCCGACAGGTGTTCAGGCTCCGCATTAACCTGCCGGCTCGATAACCCTGATCCGTCCCAACTTGCCCACGAGACGACAGACGAGGATAAATGCTGTCAGATGCACGAATGCGCAGACCGCGAAAACCGGCGTGAACGAAAAGTTTTGCACCGTCCATCCGATGGCGAGCTGACTGGCGACGCCGATCAACCCACCCAGCGAACCGGCAAAGCCCGATATGGACCCGATGACATGCTTCGGGAACACCTCCGCCGGCAAGGTCATGTTGGCCCACGCCGCGTGACTGAACATCGCGACGCTGATCAAGGCAACCGCCAGCGCGGCATTCGGCACCCGTGTGATCAGCAGGCAGCAAACGGGCATCAGGCATGACGCGGCTAACATGACGGTCTTTCGAGCGCGGTTTAGGGTCCACCCGCGCCGG
>JBAZHQ010000081.1:1242-13405 GCA_041652235.1 Opitutaceae bacterium
CACCGCACCACCGGCGATGTTGCCGAGTGCCGCGGCCACGAACGGTATCCAGCTATACATGCCGATCGCCGCCAGATCGAAGCCGCGCTCCTGCTGGAGAAATTTCGGCGTCCAAAAGATGAAGAAATACGAGATCGGGTCCGTCAACATGCGGGCCAGAATGCACCCCCAAGCCTCACGAGTGGCGAGCAGTTGCTTGATGGAAACGCGCGGGCGCACCGCCGGCGGTGTTTCGCCTTCCTCGATCAGGCGCAACTCCTCCGAATTGAGCCAGGGATGGTCTCGCGGCAGGCGGTAGAGCAGCAGCCACAGGACCAGCCAGACCAGGCCGAGCACTCCGCCGGCGACGAATGCCGAGCGCCAGCCCCAGAGGAGAGCCACGCCCGAGACGATGGGCGCGGCCAGAGCGGCGCCGACCGCCGAGCCGGCGTTGAAAATCCCGACCGCCAGCGCGCGTTCCCGCATGGGAAACCATTCGGTCACGACCTTCACCCCTGCCGGGAAATTGCCCGACTCGGTTGCGCCGAGCAGAAAACGGAAAAACGAAAACTGCAGTGCCGTCCGCGCAAAAACGTGGAGAATGTTCGCCACCGACCAGCCGGAAACAAAAAGCAAGAATGAGCGTCGCGTCCCCAGGAGATCGATCAGCCATCCGCTCACGGCATACATGATCGTGTAGCTCACCAGGAATGCCGAAGTGATGTGCGAGTACTGGATGGTCGTGAGGTGCAACTCATCCTGGATCGTCTGCGCCAGCACCGAGAGCGTCTGCCGGTCGAGGTAATTCAAGCCCGACGCGAAACAGAGCATGCCGGCGACATACCAGCGCAAGCCGCGGATTTTTATTTTCATTTGCGAGTGCGCTTTACGTTTAGCTCTCAGCGACGTCCAAGATAGTCAATCGATAGGTTGCTGGATTCCATTCGGCCGTGACCTGTCCGGCCGGATCGATGCCCAGCAGGCGGGCGGGATTGATCGTCGCCATAGGAAGCACGTTCTCAAGTGCCAGACCGCACAAACGCACCGTGTTCGCCACTGCCGCGTCCATCGTGAGCGAGGAACCCGCGAGATTCAGCGCGCCGGGTCGCGCCACGCGGCCGCTAGCATCGAGTTCGATCTCCAGTTCGCCCAGCCAATAGCGCCCGGGAGGGGCGCCCGCCGCGGCGACGGCGTCTGTAACCAGAATAGCGCGGCCGAGGCCCTTCGCGCGCAGCATCGACTTCACGACCGCGGCCGGAAGATGATGGCCGTCGACGATAAAGCTCGCGCTCAGATCGTCCGCTGCAAGTTGCTCCCATATCACATTGTCGTGACGGGGCAGCAATTGAGGGCAACCGTTGCCCAAATGAGTCGAGAGCGTGGCGCCGGCGCGAATCCCCTCGCGGATCTGCTCACGCGTAGCCGCCGTGTGGCCGATGGCCACGCGGATGTGCTGCGCCGCCAAGTGCTCGATTAATCCAAGCGCACCGGGCGCTTCAGGCGCGAGCGTGACGAGCACGATGCGCCCACAGGCCGCGTCCTGCCGCCGCTTGAAGTCGTCGAGCGAAGCGGGGATCACGTGGGCCAGCGAATGCGCTCCGCGCGCGCCGTCGATCGGAGAAATGTAAGGTCCCTCCATGTGCAGGCCGGCGATCGCCGCGTCGTCGCAGGCTGCGATCGCTCGGGCGCAGGCGGCAAACCGTTCGAAAGAGGAAGTGATCAGCGTCGGAAGGCAGCGCGTGACCCCGGTGGCTCGCATGGCCGCCATGGCCGCCTGTATCCGCTCGGGAGGATTGCCCGGCGTGTTGAAAGCGACGCCGGCAAACCCATTCACCTGCAAGTCCACGAATCCTGGATAGGAGACGTTCATCAATTTTGGACGCCGGCCATGGTCGATTGCGCCTTGAGCAGCGCGGACGAATGCCGGTCGAGGTAGAGGGTGACATCGGAATGGGTGTGCAGGATGGAGGCCGGGGCCAGGGGGCTGATGGGTTCCTCCAGGCAGCGTTGCACCGCGAAGGCTTTGCGCGCATCGGGCACGACGGAGATGATGGTCTTCGCCTTGAGCAACTGGCGGACGGAAATTGAAATCGCCCGTTCGGGCACGTCGGCCAGGTTCTTGAACCAGCCTTCGCCAACCTGCTGGCGTCGGCAGGCTTCATCCAGTTGCACCACAAGGTATGGCCGCTCGGTCTCGAAATCGGCGGGCGGGTCATTGAAGGCAAGATGGCCGTTCTCGCCGATTCCCGCGAACGCGACGTCGACGGGCGTGGTCGCCAACAGTTGGCCGACCTCGTGGCAGACGCTCTCAGGCGCATTTTCGCCATTGAGCAGGTGGTAGTCGCGGATGCTGGTCTTTCGCACGAGCCGCTCCAGCAGGTATCTCCTGAAACTCGCCGGATGGTCGATGCTCAGGCCGACGTATTCGTCGAGGTGAAACATCTCCACTTTGGTCCAATCGATCCTTGGCGCGCGAACGAGCGCGTCAAGGAACTGAATTTGCGATTCGCCCGTCGCGACGAGGATGCGCGCCCGGTTGCGTTCCCCGATTGCTTTAATGAGCAGTGCGGCCGCCTGGGTGGCGGCTGCGCTCGCCAGGGCGGTCGTATCTTCGAATATACGGAGTTTCATGGAAGAAAGCCGGATGCGAGAGGACGGATCGTTATTGCGCGATATTTCACCCCATTGCCTCCAGCCAAGCCGATGGCGCCCGCTACCGGAGCCGGATCATCTGCGGACCAGGCAAGCTGGTCATCGATCGCCAGTGAGACGATGCCTCCACGCACCGTGAGCACGTAGCTGTTCCACTGTCCCTCGGGATGCTGCGTGAGAGTTTGAAGTATGCCCGACGGAGCTGTCGTGGAAACTGCGCGGCCATTTGGCAACGCAGGGGAGGCTCGCACGGGATCGCAGCCGTAGTAGATACCTATCTCTTTAAGCGGCACCGGCGACGATTGTTCGAAGGTCAGGATGAAGTCGCGGTAGGTCTTTTTAGTGCGCAGCCAGCCGCGGCTTGGCCCGCTAACAGCCACGAGTTCGCCGGCTGTCACCGTTAGTGCTGGTGCGCCGACATTGACCCAGGCCGTCGTATCCCGGCCATCGAAAAGCGTCTCCATAGAGCGCGCCTCGTCGGCATGCACGCCCAGTGTGCGAAGCAATCGCTCATGCGCCGCGTGCATCCGGGATTCGAAGTCCGCAAGATCGCCCTCGCGCCCCTCCGCCCACAGCGATTCGGCGATCGAGAGCAGCCTCGGGTAAAGCCTGTGCTCCACCACTCCCTGCTCCGAGGCCCAAGCGCAAGCCTGCCCGCCGAGGAGCGTGGCATTGGACGGCAGCTCGCGATATTGCAGGGTTTGAGCATCGTGCTTGGGATCGGGCGATGCGAAGAGTGTCGCATTCCACTGGCGCACAACACTCAGCGGCAGGCCCCCGCCCCAGCCGTACGATGTCAGATAGAGCGGTCCGGCCGAGGAATTGATGAGCGCGTAGCCGGCCTGAGCCCAGGCCTGTGCGTTGTCGCAGCCCATCCACGCATCGATCACGATGTCCTTTGTTGGCGCCGGTTCCACGCCGGGATGGACCGCGTCGTTCCATACGATCATCTGCTTGCCGTGCCGGCGGACGATTGCGTTCAGATCGAGCACGAACAGGTGGTAAAGTGACGCGAGGCTGTTGGCGCCTCTTTCCTTCATGCGTTCCTGGCAATGCGGACAGACAGCCCAGCGCTTGATCGCGTAAGGCTCGTCCGCGCCCATATGGAGATATGATGAGGGAAAAACAGCGACCGCCTCGGACACGAGTTTGTCGATGAACTCCCAGGTGAACGCCTTCCCGCCGCACAGGATCGAGTCGCCGATGGAACGAACCTTGTTTTCGCAGTCCAGTCCGGGATAGGCCGCGATCACCGCTTGCGAGTGTCCGGGAAAGTCGAACTCGGGCACAATCTCGATGCCATAACGCGCGGCATAGGCCACCAACGCCCGCAGTTCCTTCTGCGTGTACAGGGGTTCGCCCGGCGGGTTGCATTTGGGGAAGGCCTTGAACTCGAAGCGCCATGCCTGATCGTCGATCAGGTGCAGGTGGAGGACATTGAGCTTATAGGCCGACATCACGCGGATCGTGCGGCGGATAAAATCGAGCCGGAGGAAGGACCGCGCCGGATCGAGCATCAGCGCGCGCCAGGGCCGTGCGGGCCGGTCGGCGATCGCACAGCAGCGCAGGGCGGACGAGCCGTTGGTCGATTCGATGGACTGCAGCAACGTCTGCACGCCCCACAGCAGCCCGCGCGGATCGGACGCGCGCACCTCGGCATTCTGTGCGACCTGCAGCGTGTAGGCCTCGCTGTCTGCCGGCGCCCCGGCTTCGGTCAGAGCAAGAAGGATCGCCCCGCTGGCCGGCGCCGTGCCGCCGCGCACGATTTTCGCTGTGAGTCCCGCGCGCTGCCGCAATTCGTCACGGAGCACTTCGGCGATCTCGAGCACCCGTTCTGGGCATGCAGCCGGCACCACCACGGGAATATCGTTACTCAGCGCCAGCCTTCCCTCGGTGTAGACGGCCTGTCCGGGCCGGGGCAACAGAGCCGGGGGCGCTGCGGTTGGGATTGTATCCGCAATCAAGTGGCGCCCGCAGAGAAATGCGAACAATGGCAGGAGCAGGCGACCGGCGCCGGCAATCCGCGAGGCGGGGCCGATGCTTGCCAGTTTCATTTTTTGCGCGCGGAGATGATCGCCAGCTTTGCCAAGGTGGACGGTTGGCGCGGGCATTTTGGCATGCATAGCAGTGTAGATCTTGGGAGATTGAGTGTGAAGCAGTCCAGGGAGGCGCCAGGGAGCAGGAGGAGGGAATCGGGAACGTTACTCTACTCGCGATTTCGGCGCCGAATCTCAAAAGAAACTTCGGTAAACGTTGACCTATTCGGATCGCGATGACCTCGTTTCGTGCGAGGGAGAAGCGGAGTCTCGCCCTTCACCCCGAGATTAGCTTCGGACGCAGCGAATTGCCATCCACCCAGACGCTTTCGACCAGTTCAAGGCGGGGTGTGGCCGGGATGCCCAGGTCGAGGTTCATGATCCTGGAAACAACCAGCTCAACCGTCCAGGCGCCGATCTGCCATTGATTCTCCTGCATCCCGGAGAACCCGGTTCCCTTCAGATCCTGGCTGATGACGACCACGCCGAGGTCCTCCGGAATCCGGATGCGTTGCCGGCGAATGATTTGCCGGAATTCGGCCAGCGCATCGGTGACGTTCACCAGCACGATGACGTCGGGCCGCTGTTGCTCGAGCCAGTTCATCAACGGTGTCTCTTCGAGCTGCGCCAATCGCAACACGGGCACGGCGGACGATGATCCTAGGCGCGAGTCGTGCCAGCCGAGATACGCGCTGACGTAGGCATGGGCGCTGCGCACCTCTTCGTAGTGGCTGATAGCCAAACCGGGGCGGCGGTAGCCTAGGGCGTGCAGCTTGTCCAGCGCCCGCCAGATATCCTTGTATGCATGAGTGATGACGCGGTGCAGGGGCGTCTCGATGCTCAATCCTTGGGTGACGATCGCGTAGTGGTCGAACTCTGTCGGGAACTCCTCCTCCATGTTTGGGCTGCCTAGGCAAAGGATGCCCTGGATTCCGCGTGCGTCCAAAATCGAGCGGAAGCGGCGCCGATTCATGCCCGGCGCGCGCAGCCACAGGGCTTCAAGCCGGTAGCCCAGCACCGCCGCCCGCTGCGTCATTCCTTCATAAATGCGCGCCAGATGCAGCGATTTCTCCCAGGGACGTTCGCTCTCGTAGAAAGAGATCAATGCAAGGCAGCTTTCGCTCCTCGATTCGCGGCTTAGCCGCACGTGACTCATCAGCTCCGCCACCTTGGCGCTCGGCTTGTAGCCGAGGCGCCTGGCCGCCTCGCGCACCCGTCGTTTAGTGGCCTCGGATATCTTATCGCTGTTTCGCAGCGCGAGCGACACGGCCGAGGGGGACAGCCCCGTAAGGCTGGCGATATGGCGGACACTCATAAGTCAACGTCTACCTGCTCCTGCGGCGCGCCGCAAGCGCGGGGTGCGAGCGATTACTATCGCTGGCGCAAATCAACTTTTGCAGTCTGTGCGAGAACGGTTATTCAAGGTGCCAATAACCATCGATTCCATGCACCTCAAAACACACCGCAAACTAGCCCTGCAGCATACCCTCAGGAGCGCAGCAGCTTCACTCCTGACGCTTCTGGCCGTGGCGCTCATGTTTACCGCCTCAGACGCATACGCCGTGTTCGGCGAGCGCATCACGGTTTCCGGCACGCAATTCAAGGCCGGGGCGCAAAGGATCTGGATCAACGGGGCGAATACCCCGTGGAAGGCATGGAACGACTTCGGCGGCAAATTCGACGCCGCCTGGTGGACGAACCATTTCCAGGAGCTTCGCGATAATAATATAAACGCCACCCGTGTCTGGATAAGCTGCTCCGGCGATGTCGGCATCGATATCAGCCCCGAAGGAGTGGTCTCTGGAGCCACCGCAGCCCATTGGGCGGATCTGGATACCCTGTTCCAAATCGCCCGGAGCAAGGGGGTGTACATCATGGCTACGCTCATATCGTTCGACCACACCGATAAACCCCGTGCGAAGCACCTGAGATGGCGGGCCATGCTGAGCAGCGGCAGCAACGTGGATTCCTATGTCAGCAACTATGTGATACCGGTTGTAAAACGCTATAAGGACAACCCGTTCTTATGGTCGATCGACCTCTGCAACGAGCCGGACTGGATCGTGGAGGATGCCAAATGCGGGCCGCTGAGCTGGGATATCATGCAGGTGTATTTCGCCAAGGTTGCCGTCGCAATCCACGAGAACAGCGGCATCCTGGTCACCGTCGGCATTGCGATGGGGCCGAAGTATAACTGCCCCAATCTTGGAGAGGGAAACAAGGTGGGTGATGCGGCATTGCAGGCAAAGGTCAACAACCCCGCGGCACGACTGGATTTCTGGTCTCCACACCACTATGATTGGCAGACGAGCCAGTGGGGAAATCCGTTCAACATGACACCGGTGGCTTACGGGCTCGATGGCAGCAAGCCGGCGCTGATAGGGGAGTGCCCGGCAATGGGCACGGCGGGCCAGACTGTCGCCCAGGATTATGAAAATGGCTTCGTGAACGGATGGCAAGGCGCCCAGGGCTGGACATCTAACGGCGTGGATCGCTTCGGCGGCTTAACCCAACTTGCATCTGCAACCAACGCCTTCAAGAAGAACCACGGGCCCTTGGTATACCCCGCTGCCGATGCCCTGGTTGCGCCGGCCGGCAATGCTGCTCCCAGTGCGCGCTGAACTGGACGCCAAGCGTCCTGGAACATTTTGTCTTCGGTTTCTTGATCGGACGAGCCTGTCCGAGGCATGTCATTGTTTGCCGCTTGTATCGGGTTTGGATGAGGCTTAGCAATTTAGCCCAACCCCGGCATGAAACAGCACGCATACATCCGGCCACTCGTTTGCGGCTCTGTTTTCCTCATTCTGCATGTGGCATGTGAGCGATTGTATCCTCATGCCGCAGGCTTGGGAGGCGTGGGGCCCTGGCTGCCGGCGGGATTGGCCTTGGGTCTTCTTGCGGCTGGCGGATTGGAATATTCGGTTTTGGTTTTTGCCGCATTTCTCGGGTCTGCGATTTATTTTCATCCCGGCGCGACTCTCGGCTGGTTCCGGTATTTCTGGCCCCTGATGCTCACGGGCATTTTCTCGCTGGCCGCATATATCGTCAGGCGCCTGTTTGGCACGCCGCCGCAACTGGCCAGGGTGCGAGACATGGGTGTGGTGATGGCGATCTTTGGCGCCAGCGCATTGCTCTCCGCCTGCATCGGGGCCTGGGGTCTCCGCACCAACAGCAACGATCCCTCCCTGTCCGGCGCGATTCTGGTCTTCAACATTGGCACCGCCCATCTGGCCGGATTGCTGGCTGGCGGCGTGGCTGCGATGGCTCTCGGGTGGAAATGGATGACGCCTCCGGAGAGGCAGATCGAATACCGCGACCTCAAGCCGGCCGCATTCGAGATCGTCGGACAAGTTCTCGGCATTCTCGTCTGCATTGGCGTCGTCGGTGCAAATCCGGCGTCTGCGCTGGCGCAACTCGTCGGATTGGTTCCGCTGCTTTGGATCGCCATTCGGCACGGGCTTCTCGGAACATCGCTGGCGGTGCTGCTGCTGCTTGCGGGGAAATGGTATGTCCTGAGCTCCTTTGGAACGGGAATGCTCCTGCTGGAGGATATCGTGATCGCAGGAACAGGGCTGGTCGTCGGTTCTGTCATTTCGGCCCGGGAGAGATATCAGGCAAGCCTCCAGGCGCGCTATTGCACGCTCAACCTTGTTCTCGAGGGCGCGCAACTGGGATTCTGGGAATGGAACGGCAGTGTGCGCATGGTCATCGACGACCAATGGCTCGCGCTTCTTGGCTATGAGGACGGCCAGTTCGACGGCAATGAGCTCTCCTGGCGCAAGCATCTGCATCACGACGATCTGTCGCACGTCCTGTGGCTGAGGGATGCGCATTGGAAAGGGCATACTCCCCGGTTTGAGGCGGAATACCGGCTGATGGCCAAGGACGGGGGTTGGCGCTGGGTGCTCGATCGAGGCATGATCGTCAGCCGCGACGAGACGGGAAAGCCCACGCTGATGGCCGGCGCATGTATCGACATCACCGAGCGAAAGCGCGCGGAGGGCGATTTGCAGCGCATCGTGCAGGTCTTCGATTCCGCGACGGATTTCATAGGAGCGGCGAATCTCCAGGGCAATATGCTCTACGCCAATCAAGCCCTGATGAGGTTGTGCAACGACACCGATCAGGCCGCTGTTCGCCGCAGGCACATATCGGAGTACTTCCCTGAGGCCGTGGCCCAGCGAATGCTTATCGAGGGGCTGCCTGCCGCCATCGCACTGGGATCTTGGGCGCTCGATACCGTGATCGGCGACGTCGCGAAACGCGAGATCCCCGTTTCCCTGCAAATTGTCGTGCATCGCGATGCGGACGGGACACCGCTCCAGTTCTCCCTGATTGCCCGTGACATCAGCCGATCCTTTTCCGAGGTGGAGCGCGCCAAGTCCTCGCTCGTTTATTCCCTGCAGAGTCAAAAGTACGAGAGCCTCGGCACCCTTGCGGGAGGGATGGCTCACGATTTCAACAATTACCTGACCGCCATGCTGGGGAGTTCCAGCCTTGCGCGATCCGGCTTGCCCCTCGATGCCCCTTCGCAGACCTATTTCAAACAGGTCGAAAGCGCGGCGATGCGTGCGGCCGAGCTATGCCAGCTTCTTCACCTTTATTCCGGAAGGGGGCAGTCGGAGCCCTCTATCACCGGACTAAACGGAGTGCTCCGGAGCAGGGAGACTGTGTTGCGCAGCTTGTGCGCGCCCGGCGTATCCCTGGTTATCGATTACGGAGAGCCTCTTCCCCCGGTTCTCATCGATAACGTCCAATTGGAACAGGCTCTCAACGGTCTTGTGATTAATTCTGTCGAGGCCTGCTCGGGCGGACGGGGTGAAGTGCGCATCCGCACGGGCATGGCGAGCATGAAGGAGGAGGATCTGCACCTGCCGTACCAATTCTCCGATGCCGCGGCCGGCGAGTATGTCTTCCTTGAGGTGCAGGACGACGGGCAGGGCATGTCGCCCGAGGTGAAGAGCCGGATTTTCGAACCGTTCTTTTCCACGAAGCCGGGGCACCGCGGGCTCGGCCTCATGACGACCCTGGCTGTCATGCAGGCTCATTCCGGCGTGGTGCAGGTCTTCTCTGAATCCGGGAAGGGGTGCACGATACGGCTGCTTTTCTCGCTGGGGAGCGTGGCGGAGGCCGCACCGACTGAGATCATCCCCCCGTCTCCCGAGTGGCGCAGCGCAGGCCAGGTGCTTGTCATCGAGGACGAGGAGGCCGTGCGCATGGTCGCCACTCATATGCTCGAATTGATGGGATTCACTCCCCTTGTAGCCAGCAACGGGGCTGAGGGTGTAAAGATCTTCCGCCAGCATTCTTCGTCGCTGTGCGCCGTGCTGCTCGACCTCACCATGCCTGTCATGGATGGAGAGCAGGTTTTCAACGAGATACGGCGGCTTGATGCCGAGGTGCCCGTCATCATCATGACCGGATTCACCGAGAAGGAGATCAGAGCGCGTTTCAAGGACAAGGACCTTGCAGGCTGCCTGCACAAGCCTTTCTCCATCGAGAAACTTCGCTCTCTCATGCATAAGATCCTGGCGTCGCATCGCTGACGGGCTTTCGCGAACTTTCGTTCACTATCTCCTAGTCTGTTGTTTTCTTGCGTGCATATTACTCTCAGAAGCTTTCAAGAGCTTCAAAATCAGTGGATTTAACAGAAGGAAACGAAGCGCGTTTCTGAAGGACCGCATCAAGGGATACGCTGCATGCGTTCAACATCGAGACCTCTGAGCCAGTATAACTTGAGACACTTCGTTACCTTCTGTTAAATCTGAATTGGTTGATGGGGGTTGACAGCGGCTTCGCCGCGCCAGGGCATGGACAGCAAAACCGTCTTGCGAAACAGGGGGGTTCTATTGTTTATCGAAGCCATGCGCCGCCTTAGATTGTTACTCCACATCCTCTGTCTCGCTGTTTTTGTCTCCTCGCTGCCGGTCTATGCCCAGCGGGAAAAACTATCCTCCGAGGATCTCGCCATCGTGAATCAAAGGTGGCCTGGCGCGAAGCGCACGGTCACTGGGATTCGGTATGTCATACATGAGCCCGGCAATGGGGATCTTGCAGCCTCAGGCGATGTCGTCAGCGTGCTCTGCAAGGCCAGTCTGCTCAATGGATTGGTCTTCAACGAAAGCATGAATCCCAAGGACCCGTTCACGTTCCGCGTGGACCGCGGCCAGGTGATCGAAGGCTGGGAGCAGGGCATCAAACTGATGCGCGAAGGAGGAAAGATGACCCTGATTGTGCCTTACGAGCTGGGGTATGGCACACGCGGCAATCCGCCGCTGGTCCCCCGGCAGGCGACGCTGATCTTCGAGATCGAATTGCTCAAGATTGTGCGCGCGGTCCCCGTGACGTCCCATCTCCCTCCCTCGCCCCCGGCGGACCCGAAGAAGAAAAAGTAGCCGGTGGAGTTATTCTAACTCCTAGCTTCTAAATTCTAGCTCCTCCCTCCTCACTTCCAATTCAGAAGCAGGCGGGTATAGTACATCGTATCCATGCTCTTGCGCCCCGCGAGCGGGCGGCTGTTATACTGGTTGCTCACGCCAATGCGGAGTTTCCAGAAGCCTGAGGAGATCGGGATTTCAAGCGCGGAATCGTGTAGAAAACGATAGTCTGCGAAGTCCTCGAAGGAAGGCAGGTATTGCAGCTCGGTCACGATGCTGCAACTGCTGTTGATGACATATGAGTGGCTCAATCCGGTCGAGAGCACGGCACCCTTGTTGTCGGGACCGGTGATGTAACTCTCAAAGCGGTAACCGGCGCCGAGGCGGCCCACCAGCTTCTGGCAGTCGTTGTTCACGAACCTGTAAGTGCCGCCGAAATCGGTCGTGCTGCGGAGATCGACGCCTTCCACCCTGTCGTTCCCGAGCTCGCTTCGGACGAACCAGCCGCATCTCTCGCTAAAGAAGCTGGCGTAGTCGATGCCCGCCTTGGATTGATCCGCGCTCGTTGTTTTAGCACCGGCGCTGGTGGTCGTCGTTGCGTATTGATAGTTGCCGTAGAACTTGAGCGTGTCCTGCGGGCTGACGAGAGCGGCGACAAAACCCGCGCCTACGCTGGTGCTTTTCGTGTTGCCGCTCTTTCCTGCGATATCGACGGCGGTCTGGAAAGTCCACTTTCGCTGCATGGCGGTGACCTTGGGGTCTTCTCCTCCCGCCGCCCAGGACGCAGCCACCTTGTCCACCGTGGTGGTAACAGTGCCATCCTTGCCGACGACCTTCAGTTCGCCGCTTTCGGTGGACACGCGGCCGTCGATCCGCGTGCCGCTGGCGAGACGCACGGCGACTGTCTCATCAGTCGCTATTGCGGCGATCTCGGCCTGCTTCACGGCTATCTCGCCGGCGTAGGCAGTATTCAAGTACACCGAGCCTCCCTCGATCTTCACGATTTTACCGACCAGGCGGGCTCCATTCTTGGTATCGACAACATCGGCCTTCAACAGGGACGCGGCCATGAAGATAACGATGATCCCAAGCAGTAATATATTGATAGTTTTCATGGTA